>JAQGHK010000442.1 GCA_028288875.1 Phycisphaerales bacterium
TGCCGCTATGCTCGACCGGACGAACATGGCTACTCTTACCAATAAAGACACGAATATCACCTGGCACGAAGGCTCCGTAGGTCGCGAGGAGCGGCAGAAGCTGCTTAACCAGAAGGGTGTCACCCTCTGGATGACCGGCCTGAGCGCCGCGGGCAAATCGACCATCGCCGTCATCCTCGAGCAGATGCTGCTCCACCAGGGCAAGACGGCCTATCGCCTCGATGGCGACAACGTCCGCTTCGGCCTGAATAAGGGTCCGAAGGACCTGATCGATAAGGCCGCTTACGCCGAGCCGGCCGCCAAGCGCTTTGGCTTGGGGTTCAGCGCCGAAGATCGCACGGAAAACATCCGCCGCATCGGCGAAGTGGCCAAGCTGTTCGCCGACGCCGGCGTCATCGCCATTACCAGCTTCATCAGCCCGTACAAAAAAGACCGTGACGCCGTCCGTGCCGTGAATGGCGCCGGCGAGTTCGTCGAGGTCTACATCAAGGTCAGCCTGGAAGCCGCCGAAAAGCGCGATCCGAAGGGCCTGTACAAGAAGGCCCGTGCCGGCGAGCTCAAGGGCTTCACCGGCATCGATGACCCGTACGAAGCTCCGGAAAACGCCGAGCTGATCGTCGACACCGAGACGGCCAACCCGGAAGAGGCCGCCAAGCAGATCCTGGCTTACCTGACTGAAAAGGGTTACCTGACGGCATGAGCACCACTCGTTCCATCGTTACCGGCATCGCGCTCCTGACGTCCCTGACGCTGACCGGTTGCGGCATGGGCGGCGGATCGCAGATCAGCGCCTCGCCGGCCGATTGGAACGAGTATTCGGGCAAGACGATTACGGTCCGCGGCAACGCGGGCAACAGCAACCAGGGGCCGATCGTTCGCTTCGCCGACGGCGGGTATATCCCGCTGCTGACGCGCGAGCCGTGGACGTTCGACGAGCGAGGCCGCCTGCTCGCGGGCCGGCCGGTGGAAGTCACCGGCCGCGTGGTGTCCGGCCAAGGGTTCCGCGCCGAGAAATACGTGCTGGACCCGCAGTCGGTCACCATCCTGCCGCCGGAATCGCCGGACGGGAAGTCGTCGGGCAAGTGAGCGGCGCCCCGTCGAATTTCGTCGACCTGCACTGCCATTCCACCGCCAGCGACGGCACGCTTACGCCGACCCAAGTCATTGATCTGGCCGAGCGGCAGACCCTGTCGGCGATCGCGCTGACCGATCACGATACCGTCGCCGGCGTGGCCGAAGCCGCAGCGCGGGCGGCCGAGCTGGGCATCGACTTCCTCCCCGGCATCGAAATCAGCGCCAGCTTCCCCGACCCCGGCACGCTCCACTTGCTCGGTTACGGCATCGATCCGAACAGCGCCGCGCTGCAGGCGATGGCCAGTGAACTGATCGGCGGCCGCGACGCGCGGAACCCCAAGATCGTCGCCCGCCTGCAGGAGCTTGGGATCAAAATCACGATGGAAGAGGTCGAAGCCGCCGCCAATGGTGGTGTCGTCGGCCGGCCGCATATTGCCGGGATCCTGCTGAAAAAAGGGTACGTCAACACCATCAAGCAGGCGTTCAACGTCTACCTCGGTCACGGCGGGAGCGCGTTCTTCGATAAAGAACGCCTCGAATCCCGCGATGCCATTGCCCGCATCCACGCCAGCGGCGGCTTGGCGGTGTTGGCGCATCCGACGCAACTCCGCACGCAGAACGCCGCCGAGTTGGATCGCGTCGTCAAAGGCCTGGTCGATCAGGGCCTTGATGGCATTGAGACGATTCACAGCGATCACAACGACCGCGACGTCGCCACATTTGAGGCGCTGGCCAAGCAATACGGCCTGCTCCGAACTGGCGGAAGCGACTATCACGGCGGCAACAAGCCCGCCATCTCGCTAGGCCATGCCGCCGGCCGGCGCATTCCGGCCGTATATTTCGAGGCGCTCAAGGCCCGTTTGACTGTTTCCTAGCGCACCGCTCGCCCTGGCGCTACCCTGCTCTCTGCTAAAATATTGCCGAAAATGTCCTAAAATCGGTATGGTTGCGCGCTGCGTCCGAATTCCGCCATATTTATTTAAATTGCAAATCGTGCCGATGGAACGGGTACTTGCCGCTGCCCTTTGTGTTTTTCGGTAGCCGTTTGGCAAGGTTTTGAAAAGGAGTTCGACATGTCATCCATCAGCGGCATTTCCAGCAGCTCGGCTAACTGGGCCCAGCTGCTCAAAGCACAGGCGGCGAGTTCGGCGCAATCGACGAGCAGCACCAGTTCGACCGATGCGACGACCACCACATCGACCAAAGCGCGCGGCCACGGCGACCGTGGCGGGCGCTTCACGAAGGCGCTCGAAGACCAAGGCTTTAGTGGCACGAAGCTGACCGACCTTCGCACCCAAATCGATTCGGCCGTGAAGTCGGCCAAGGAAGACGGCACCGATCCGAAGAGCGCCATCGACGGCGTTCTACAGGCGGCCGGTGTTGATCTGGCTGCGTTCAAGCAGGAAGTCGCGCCTAAGGGCGGCGAGAAGGGACCCGGTGGTCCGCAAGGCGCCGGCGGCCCGCCACCCGGCCCGCCGCCGGACGATGCCTCGGCGACCGACGCTACGGATTCGACCGATGCGACCGACAGCACGTCGTCCACGTCGTCGACTTCCTCAACCGCCGCCTCGCTGACCAGCCTGCTCAACGGCACCGGTTTGAACGCCGCGAGCTTTAAATCGTCGTTGCTCTCGCTGCTCAACAGCGGATCGACGGATACGTCCTCCCTATTCGCCAATGCCAGCGTGGGTTCATCGCTGGACATTGCCGCGTAAGGCGGTCGGCCAGCCGCGGCGGAGCCCGCGGTTGGTCGACTGCGGCGGCCGACCGGCGGAGGGCGGCGGCAGAGACTCGTCGGTGGTGCTACAATCCCTCACGCCATGAGCACCGGAAAACCATCACTCGACCTTCCCTTCACCAACGCCTTCCTCGATAAATATTCGCCGCCCCAGATCGTGAAGTGGGCTGCCGAAACCTTCGGCGAACAGCTGATCATGACCAGCAGCTTCGGGGCCGAGAGCGCCATCCTGATCCACATGGCCGCGACGGTGTTCCCTCGCATCAAGATCGTGATGGTCGATACCGGCTATCTCTTCCCGGAAACGCACAATTTCATGGCCGAGCTGCGGAAGCGGTTCGATCTGAACATCTGGACCTATCGCACGCAGAATGACCCGATCCGTTACCTGCAGGATGCCGACGAGGAAGACCCCAGCTGGCGGAAGAGCGTGGAGCAGTGCTGCGGCGTGAACAAGAACGAGCCGTTCGACCGCGCCATGAAAGAACTCGCCCCGGCCGCCTGGCTGCGGGGTATTCGCCGTGATCAGGCCGACACGCGCAAGGAGCGGCAGATCGTGGAATGGAGCAAGCGGAACAACTGCTACGCCATCAGCCCGCTGCTGCCGTGGAGCGGCCGCGATATCGGCCTGTACATGAAAGACCTCGGCCTGCCGTATCACCCGCTGGTGGCGCAGGGATATCTCAGCATCGGCTGCAACCCACTGAGCTGCACGCGGCCGGTACAAGCCGGCGAAGACCCGCGCGCGGGGCGATGGTCCGGCCAGACCAAAACCGAGTGCGGGCTGCACGTCGACCACACGGTCGAGCCGACAACCTAATCGACCGGCAAGGGTCTGTCCGCACATGTAGACAGGATTAGATCTTCTTCGTTCCCAATAGCAGCCCCGTCTTCGCCTGACCCGCTACCAGGGTCACGTCAATTGGCGGCGTGCTATACGTTTGCCCCGCGGCAAACACGCGCCGCACGTGGTACGTCCCGGCCGCCAGCGCGGTGAAGCTGAACTTGCCATTGGCGTCGCTGATCACGCTCTTTTCGCCAGCGTCCAAGACATTGTCGTTGTTGAGATCGAGGAAGATCGTAAGCCCTTTGCCGACGCCATCGCCGCCGTCGTATTTGGCGTTGTTGTTATTGTCGTTGAACGCCGACCCGGCCAGCGAGGCCGTGTTCGTGCCTGGCGGTGGCGTGACGACTTTCGAGCCGATGATCAGCCCCGTCTTTACTTGCCCAGCGGTCAGCGTGACGTCGATCGCGGCCGTCGAGAGGGCGTGCGTGGCGTCGAACACCTGCCGCACGTGATACGTGCCGGCTGGGAGGCCGGCGAAAGTGAACTTGCCGTTGGCGTCCGTCGTCGTTTACACTTCGATCGCATCGACCACGTTGTCGCCGTCAAGATCGAGGAACACAACGGCGTTCTTGCCGAGGCCGTCGCCGGTGTCGTTATTGCCGTTGGCGTTGTTGTCGTTGAACGACGTTCCGGTCAGGGACGCGTTGTTGCCATCGGTCGGCGGCGGGGGAGGAGGCGGCGGCGGTGGTGTTGCGGCGTCGGTGAGTGTGAGCAGATCGACATTCGCGCCCGTGGCCGATCCGGCGATGGCGGACAGCGTGTTCGTCCCGGCCTTGAGCGTGACCAGCAGCGGCGACGTCGTCAACCACGTCGTCCAATTGCCCGTTGCGGGGAAGGCGACCGTGCCGACCGATACGCCGTTGACGAGAATCGTCAGCGGCCGATTCGTCGTGCTGCCATTGGCGAAGCGGAACGCGAGATTCGCCGAGCCAGCCGCCGCGCGGGTGAAGGTCCACTGCACGGCTGATCCGTTCCCGGCGTAGTCGGCGTAACCCGTGCCGGAGTAGCCGGCCCAGCTCGTGGCGACTGTTGTGCCGCCGCTGAGGGCCGCGGTCTCCGCCTGCAGCGTCATCGTCGTGGTCGGCGTCACGTTGGATGGCGTCGTGCCGAATCGGCCGATCGAAAACGCTTGGCCGGCCGAAAGGTACACATCGATCTGCGGTGTCGTGAGTGCTGATCCCGCCGGCGCGACCGATCGCGGCCGATACAGGCCGGCGGGCAAATTCGTGAACGCGTAGCTACCGTCGGCGGCCGTGGTCTGCGTGGGTTCGCCGGTGTCGAAAACGCCGTTGTCATTGGTGTCGAGGAAGACGACCGCGCCAGGCACGCGCTGCTCACCGGTTTCGAGGCGGCGGTTCGTATTCGTGTCCTGAAAGTACACGCCGCTGATGCTGCCCGTCACCACCACCGGCGGCGGCCCACCGGGGGGAATGCCGATGCCCAGTTTGACGCCCGAATACGTCACGCCGCTCAGCACCGTGTAGGTCACGCCGCCGGTGGTCAGGCTCTGGCCCGCCGGCGCAAGGGCGCGATAGCTGAGCGTGCCCGACCGCAGGCCCGCGAAGGCAAACGCGCCGTTGACATCGGTGACGGCGGTGCGCTCGCCACTGGTGACCTTGCCGTCTGAATCCGCATCGATGAAGACGGTGATTCCCGCCGCCGGCGTTTCGCCGGGCTCCATGGTGCCGTCGCCGTCGGTGTCATTGAAGACGATGCCGCCGACCGAGCTCAGCGTTTCCGACGCACCAATCGGCGGCGCGGTGACGGTCTGAAACGCCGTGACCGTGACGACGGTTGGCGGCGTGGTGATCGTCCAGCCGCTGTTGGTTTTGCGGACGGTGTAATCACCGGGTTGAAGGCGAGTGAGCAAATACGTGCCGTCGGCGGCGGTGAGCGTGGTCGGCTCGCCGTTATCAAATTGGCCGTTGCCGTTGAGGTCGGCGTAGACGTCGCGAAACGTCTGGGCTGCCTCGCCGGCATCGCGGACGCCGTTGAGATTGGCGTCGTCAAACAAGGTACCGGTGATCGATCCGACGGCCGGAGGGTGGGCGACGCCGAGCGAGACATTGGCCGCGCTTTCACCGGCGGCGAGCGTGACAGGCAACGCCAGCGTGGTGGCCACGTCGCCGGTGTCCAGAACCAAGCGAGCGGTGTACGTGCCGGCGGCGAGGTCGGTAAAGGTGAACGCGCCGTTGCCATCGCTCACGGCCATCGGCTCGCCGGCTTCGGCGACGCCGTCATTATCGAGATCGAGGTAAACCGTCCGGCCGACGAGCAGGGATTCACCGGCATCGCGATAGCCGTCGCGGTCGGCATCGTCCCATGCCAGGCCGTTGAGCGCGGCGGTTGGTGAGGCATTGGCCGACACGGTCAGCGCCACCGTGACGTCATCACCTGCGGGCAGCGCCACAGCGGCTTGCGGGCCGCCAGCCAGCGTGGTGCGCAGGCGATGAAGACCTTGCGGCAAATTCGTCAGGGCGAAAGCGCCGTCGCCATCGGTAAGGGTGCGGCGCTCGGCGGCGTCGAGTTGGTTATTGCCGTTGTCATCGATGTAAACCGTGACGCCCGGAAGCAGACCGGTGTCATCGGCCACCGTGCCGCGGATGGTGGCGGGGCGGAGCGATGTGGCAGGGCGGGCGCTCGCCTTGGTGCCGAGTAGCGGATCATTCACGACCAGTTGGCCGAGTGGGCCAAGGTCGGCGTCGCTGTCGTATTGCCAGCCGGCGGTCCGGGCGAGCATGTCGTGGTTCGCGCTGCCGTTCTGATTCCATGACCACGCGAGCGAGCCAATGCCGAGCTGATCGAGAATCTGCATCGCGCCGCGCGTGTCATACGGCACATCGGTGCCGCCGGTCATGCTGTATTCGCCGACGACCAGCGGCAGACCGCTGGCCTGAAAGTTCGTCAGCTCTGTTCGAATGCTATACGGCGCGCCCTGCCACGGGCTATTGGTCCCGACGCCGGTTTGGCCGTCGGAGCGCCAGAAGTCGTACATGTGGATCGAGAAGACGACGTTGTGCTGCGGGTCGGCGTCTTCGATGGCCTGCGCCCACGTATTGAGCGCGTGCATGTCCTGCCCGCTGCCGGCGGCGTCGACCATGATCATCGCGTTCACGCCGGCGTCGCGCAGGCGGGCGATGCTGCTGATGTACGCGTCGCGCCAGACGGTGGAGTCCGGGCCCCATTCATTGGCGATGTTGAGGATGACGTTGCGCTCGTACTGCTTCAGCCACGCGACATTGTCCGGCTGCAGCCAGCGATCGGTGATCGTCTGGATCTGCGACGCCGACGTGCCGTTGGTGGCGGTGTGATCTTCGACGATCGGGACGAGCCCTTCGGCCAGATAGCGCTCGACAATATTCTTCCGCTGGGTGGGCGTCGTGCCCGCGCCGAACGTGCCGAAGGTGGTGCGGACGGCGTTGGCACCGGTCTTATCAAACTCACTGATGGCGTCGAGATTTTTGGTCGTATCGCCGGTGCGGGTAGTGTGATTGAATCCGCGGATGCGGAATTCATAGCCATTAGCGTCGTAAACCTTGTTCCCGCTGACGAAGAAACCGGTACCGGTGTTGCCATCGGGTCGCGCCACGGCGCCACCCGCGGCGGAAGATGCCGACAAGGTCAGCCCGGCTGACAGGAATCGGCGGCTTTCCAGCCCTTCTACAAGACGATCAGATTTGGACTGCCGCTGCATCGAACGAACCCCTTTTCCTCACGGAGACAAGCACAACGTATTGTCCCCCGGGGCCGGCCGGCGGCAAGCAAAATCTTGAAAAAGCCGGTCGCTCTTACCAAGAGGCAGAGCAAACCCCTCTGGCACCACTCAGATCGTCTTATTGAAGTTATTCTGCAGGGCCAGGAAGTCGTTGAAGTCGATCACGTTGTCACTGTTGCTGTCGAAGCCGGAAACGAACGCCGGCGTGCCGGCGGTCGTGTTGTACGCATTTTGCAGGCCCAGGAAGTCGTTGAAGTTGACGACTGCGTTGCCGTCGATGTCGGCGTATAGCCGGTGCAGCGCCACGGAGCGGGTGGAGCCGGCCGTGCCATTGTTGGCGGCGTCGAGCTTCTGGCCGGTGGAGTCAGTGATCAGGTTGCCGTTGATGGTCAGATTGTATCGACCGTCTGGCAGACTTGTGCTGCTGAGGCCTGCGCCCGACCACGTGAATTTCACCTGCGTCTGACCGGCCGCCGGCGAGGTGATTGCGCCGGGCTGGGCCAGATACGTTCCGCTCGTGCCCGCCGTGCCTGCGACACCAACCGCCAGAGCGCCGACAGTCGTCACGATGCCGTTGAAGGTCAGTGTGACACTTCGGATCATCGACCGCTGGGCCGTGCCGTCGTCTAGGACGACGCTGGCAATCGTCAACGGCGTCTGTACGAAGGCGAAGTTCGTGCCGGCGTACGCCGTGAAGACGCCCACGTTCAGGTCGGTCGCGCTGGTGGTCGTGAAGCCAGCCAGGGCAGCGGTGCGAACGCAGTAGGTGCCGAAATACGTGCTCGGTGCCACGCCGGCGAAATTGTAGTTGCCCGAGCCGTCGGTGGCGATCGAGGTGTCGGCGTAATTCAGGGTGAGCGACCAGCTGTTGAGTGTGCCCACGTTGTTAAGCAGGTAATCACGCCCTTCCAGTTGCCACGTGCCGGTCGCGTTTTCGCCGATAGCGGTCGACAGCTTGCTCTGCGGCTTGTAGGTGCCGCTGAGCACGCCGGCGGAAATGGCCGACTGCACGGAAGTCGCGGCCGCGTCGCTGAAGGTGAGGTTGTAGCCCGTGCCGCCGCCTTGGTAGTTGCCGACCACGGTCATCAGCGGAATGCGGACGCCGGACGGCGTGATCAGCGTGAAGCCCAGATCACTGGCGAACGGGTGTGTTGCGGTGAGCGAGACGGTCACGCCGGTCACTCGGCCGCCGTAGTTGGTATTGAGCGACGTACTGACGCGCGACGGGATGCTGTAGGTCGCGGCGGCATCGGGGATGGCCAGTGAGGGCGTACCACTGACCGTGCCACTGCCGGAATCAAGCAAGCCGTTGTTGTTGCTGTCGAAGAAGACGGATTGGCCGACGACGTTGGTGTCACTGCCGTCCTTGATGCCGTTTTTATTCAGATCGCGGTACACGTTGCCGCTGATATTCGAGCCGGAGACGGCGGCGAGCGCCTTGTCCGCCTGTACGAAGCCGTAGCCTGTTTCGGCATCAAAGCCGGCCGGGCCCATGTCGGAGGCGGTCGACTGAAGCGTGGAATAAATCTGCGCGTTGCTCAGTGCGGGACGCGATTGAAGCATCAGCGCCGCAACGGCCGCCACGTGGGGGGCAGCGGCGCTGGTGCCGTAGAAATGGAACTGGGCGTCGTAGATCAGCTGGCTGGAGAAGAAACTGGTTGCCGCACCGTCCGGCCCGGTAACCGATGGTTGGGCTCGGACCTCCGGCACGGCTTTCGGCGTGCCGTTGGCATTAAAGCGGAAGCCTGTTCCGCCGGCGGACGTGAACGATTCCTTGACGGCGGGGGACACGCCGAACGCAGGGGTCGACGTGTATTCCGCCGCGCCGACGCCGACCGCGTGCGTGGCGTTCGAATGGCCGAACGACGCCGGACTGTTCGTCGCGAAGGTGTTGATCGTGGCGTTGTAGCAGTTGTATTTGATGTAGCCCGGGTTTGCCCCGGCCAGCGTCTTGATGGCGACGTACGCGGTGATCGCGGCGCCGGTCGAGTTGGTGTAGCCAAGAAGCTGATAGGCATCGCCGCCGACGCGGCTTGTCGTCGAGCTGGTGAGCAGGGCCGTCTGTGCCGAATTCATCAGATACAGCCCGACGCTGTTCGTGGGGCTGGCCGACCCGCCGGCATTAGAGCTGGCGGAGGCGTACGGTGCGTCCCATTGCATGGACAGGCGGACCGTGGACCCCGACGGGATGGTGATCTGTTGATAGACGCTCGTTGCTGCGCTGGGATCGAAGTCGTGGTACACGCCAGCGCCGAGGACCGCGGGTGTCGCAGACACCGCACTGAAGTTTGACTCATACGAACTGCGCGCGAAATTGCCCGCGGACGAGAAATAGCTCGTGCCGTAAGTGTTGTAGACCGTATCGACCGCCTGGGCGACCACGCCGTCCTGGAAGTACGGCTCGTCGAAGTAGAACACGTCGTCGACGACGACCTTCGCCCCCGCGCCGCCGCTGGCGACGGGCTTGGCCAGCGTGATGATGCCGGCGGCGAAGTCGGCTTCGCTGACGTCGGCGGTGTAGAATGCTTCGTTGGCCCCGGGGGCGACGTCGTGGACGATCTGCATCATCGCGCGGCCTTCATCCGTGCCGGTGCCGGTGTAGTCCTTCACGACGTTCGGACTGGCGGGAAGGTCGCCGTTGGCGATGTCCTGGGCGGGGGTGGTGAAGGGCGCTGATTTCTTCCCGTACGAATCGGAGATGACACCGACGGTGACGCCCGTGCCGTCAACCGCGTAGTCATGCCGGGCGCGATCGGAGTTCATCGATTGCTCGCCGTAGTCTTCTGTGCGACCGACGGAGTTGACCGGGCCGTATTCGGCGTCGGCGTAATTCAGCGTCGAGAGCGCCGCGACCTTCGCCATCACTGAGACAGGCACGGCGGCAGACACCATCACGCCGTACATGCCGGTGACCGTCGCGCCGATGCTTTCCAGCTGGGCTGCCAATTTCTTCCCGCCCTTGGCGTTGGCGATGGCTTTGACCAGCACGGTGTCATTGACGGTGCGCACCATCACGCCATTCGGCTGCGCTTTGGCCAGCGTGTAGGGCACGTTGCGATAGGCCGAGCGGGATTGGTGCGCTTGTGGGCGCTTGGCGAAATCCGTCGCCAGATACCCGAGCACGTCGCCGATCTTGGCGATCGACGCGGCCAGCATCTGGCGGCGCTCCAGGGACTCAAGGAAGGTGGACGGTCCGATAACCTGACGACCCGGCCGCGAGTTCGCTTTGCGCTTCGACATAAATTGCCCCATTTCCCGTTGCGATGTGTTGACGTGCGCCGTACCCCTGCGCTGCGTCGGCGAATATAGCCGCGATCGGTTTCGCAGGAAAATGAAAAGGGCCTGCTTGCACAATTAAAACAATCAGCGGCGCGATGGCCATAAGTCGAAAAAAGCAGGCGAACCTTGCTCCGTCAAATTGCATTCGCGCAGCGCGCGCTAAGTATCGATTGGCCTTGATCTTCCGTGGAAAAAACGGGGTGTCGTGAGGTGACGGAGCTTGCCTAGACCGCCATGAGACTTATGGCGCGAAGGGCGATTGTGAACGGTCGAATCGGAGCGGATTTTGACGCCATGGCGCGAGCCGTGGAGTCTTCGAACGACAAAACGGTCGCGCTGTCCAAAGATTCACGGCTCGCGCCGTAGCGTCCAGCGCCCGAGAACCGTCCGCGCCATCGCTGTACTCCCAGTCACCAGATCCCTCCCTCCGCGACCCGTATTTTACCGCCCGACCATCCACTTGTCGGCCCAAATCCAGCCCAATTAGGCTCTCGCTCGACGCGGAATCGCCTTGACGGGCGCGAGTTCCGGCGGGATAATTACGCGTTGCGAATGTTGACCGGCCGACTGCTTCTCATGCTCGTGGTCCTGACCGCCACGCTGGCCACGCGCCAGCCCGCGGCCTTGGCGGGGCAGCACAGCGAGTCGGTCCTGCCCGTGGAGCGCACCACCTGGGTGCAGCGCCTCGGTACGGGCGTGACGCGCAGCTTCAGCCGCATCGGGCTGATGCAGCGGGTGACGCTCCGGGTGACGCCGGCCCAACTCGGGCTGCCAGTGGGGGGCGATGTCACGCCGCCGCTGCTGGATACGCCGGACCCGCTGCGGTCTTGTTTGCCGCCGCCTGCCGTTTGATGATGTCGCGTTTCGGTGTGGCGCTCTCGTTCTTGAAGAACGGCGAGCATGCTCGCCGGCTACACGTGGCGGATTGATCCTGTTTTTCAGTTGTTTTCGCCGCGGGTGCGGACGCTTTGTCGTCCCGCCGCCCGCTTCCCTTCTCCGAGAGTAATCATCATGTTCGGCAGCGCCCTCACCAAAGTCTTCGGCTCGCGTAACGATCGCCTCGTGAAGCGATACCGCAAAATCGTCGCCCAGGTTAACGCCTTTGAACCCAAGGTTGTCGGCCTCACCGACCAGCAGCTTCTTGAGCGCACGCAGGAGCTCAAGGACCAGCTCACGCACCAAAAGCTCCGCATGAGCGACACGCTGCCCGAAGCGCTCGCCATCGTGCGCGAAGCCATGGATCGCGCAATCGGCATCCGCGAAATCTTCAATCCTGAAAACACGTTCGATCCTGAAGTGATGAAGGACGAGCAGGCGTTCCAGGATTACGCCGCCGTCGAAGATCGGCTAATCCAAGGCGTCGCCGATTGGAAGACCGTGCCGATCACGCCGGCCCTCTACAAGGCCGTTAATGAGGCGTACCCCGATTCTCGCCCGCCGTTCCGGGCCCGCTGCTTTGACGTGCAGCTCATCGGCGGCCTGGTGATGTACGAAAACAAGATCGCCGAAATGGCCACCGGTGAAGGCAAAACCTTCGTCGCGCCACTGGCCTGTTTCCTGCGGGCTTTGGAAGGATACCGCTGCCACGTGGTGACGGTGAACGATTACCTTGTCCGCCGCGACGCCACCTGGATCCAGCCGGCCTTTGCCGCGTTGGGCCTGAGCGTCGGTTTTGTTCAATCGGACATGGACCCGGGTGGCGAAGCACGCCGCCGCATGTACGAGTGCGACGTCACCTACGGCACGAACTCTGAATTCGGCTTTGATTACCTGCGCGACAACATGAAGTCGTCTGCCGCCGAGCAGGTGCAGGGGCCGCTGGATTTCGCGATCGTGGACGAAGTCGACAGCATTCTGATCGACGAAGCCCGCACACCGCTGATCATCAGCGGCAGCGCCCAGGACGACCCAAAGAAGTTCGCCGCCGCCGACATCGTGGCCCGCAAGATCGTGGAACTGCACAAGCCGTACGCCGCCGTCGAAGCGGAAGTGGATCACTGGAAGCGCGCCATCAAGGCCGCCCAGGGCGATGCCGATAAGGCCGGCTCAAAAGTGGACAAAGACGCCGCCGCGGGTCGTGAGAAAGAGGCCATCGAGAAATTGGCGGAAGCCGAATCGAAGAAGGAAGGCCTCACCCAGTACTACGAAGTGGAAATGGACCGCAAGAGCGTCCATCTCACCCACGACGGCATCGCCGCCGCCCAGGACGCGGCCGGTGTCGGCAGCTTCTATGTCGGCGAAAACGTCGAATGGCCGCACCTGATGGAACAGGCCATGCGGGCCCATGTGGTTTACGAGCGCGACCGCGATTACGTCGTGGAAGTCGGCACAGGGCCGCGCGCGTCGGGCCAGTTGGAAGTCGTCATCGTCGACGAATACACCGGTCGCAAGATGCAGGGCCGCCAGTGGAGTGACGGCCTGCACCAGGCGTGCGAAGCCAAGGAACGCGTCCAGATCAAAGAAGAGACGCAGACGCTCGCCACTATCACGCTGCAGAACTTCTTCAAGCTCTACAAGTTCCTCGGCGGCATGACCGGCACGGCCCAGACCGAGTCGGAAGAATTCAACAAGATCTACAAGCTGGAAGTCGTCACCATCCCGACGAACCGCGACCGCATCCGCAAAGACAGCGACGACCGCGTCTATCGCACCGAGCCGGAAAAGTGGGAGCAGATGATCGAAGAGATCAAGCTCTACTCCGACGCCGGCCGCCCCGTTCTGGTCGGCACCACCAGCGTCGATAAATCGGAACGCATCAGTCAGGCGCTGAGCCGCAAATACGGCATCAAGCACGAAGTGCTCAACGCCAAGCACCACGAGCGCGAGGCGAATATCGTCGCCGTCGCCGGGCAGACCCACGAAAACACCTTCGGCGAGCGCGTCGGCAACGTCACCATCGCCACCAACATGGCCGGCCGTGGCACGGATATTAAGCTCGCGCCCGATGCCTGGTTCGACGTGGCCTACGACGGCACGGCCAACTGGAAACTCACCCGTCGTGGCGCGACCAAGACCGAGCAGACCATCGCCCCCGACAGCCCGCTGGTCGGCGTGTACGGCCTGACGCCGACGACAAAAGTTGCCGGCGGCCTGCACGTGATCGGCACCGAGCGCCACACCAGCCGCCGCATCGATAACCAGCTCCGCGGCCGCAGCGGCCGGCAGGGCGATCCGGGCTCGTCGCGCTTCTACTGCTCACTGCAGGACGATCTGCTGAAGATGTTCATGGGCGAATGGACCGTGAATGTGTTCAAGAAGATCGGCATGGAGTACGGCGAAGCGATCGAAAGAAAAATGCTCAGCCGCGGCATTATGAAGTCGCAGCGCAAATTCGAAGAGCGCAACTTCCTGGCCCGCAAAAATCTGCTCGATTACGACGAAGTCAGCGACTTTCACCGCAGCACGTTCTACGGCATCCGCCAGCAGGTATTGGAAGGCCGGCACATTGAGAACGTGATCTGGGACATGATCGGCCTGAGCATCAACGACGCGGTGAAGAAGTACGTCACCGAAGATTACGTCGCCGCGAACCTGGCCGAGTGGGCTCGCACGAACTTCGAAGTCATCATCGACCCCGAAGAACTGCATGGCCTGCGCCGGTACGAAGATGTCGAAAGCTACATCCGCAACCAGGCCAAGCTGGAACTGAACACCACGATCAGCCAAACCCTCGGCGAATACACCGGCGAAGACCCGGACGACGTCGCCAGCTGGGACGTCAAGAGCATCGAACGCATGGCCGAACGCGTGTACCACACGAAGATTTCGGCGGCGCGAATCAAGAAGATGTCGCCGCGCGAGTTGGAAGACACGCTGCAGGAAGGCATGACCGCGTTCATCGATACGAAGGATGTCAGCGGCATCAACCCGTACCTGGAGCCCGACTTCGCCAGCCGCGCGCTGGCGGCCTGGGCAGACGACAAGTTCGGCGTGAAAGTCACCCCGGCCGAACTGATGCTGGATGCCGAGCGGCACGAGTTCAAATCGGCGGCTGAACTGGTGAAGCTGATCGACAGCCGCGCCCGCGACGTCTATCGCCGGCGCGAAAGCGAATACCCGGTCGACCACCTGCTCGGCCAGGTCGGCGGTGGGGAAGTGCAGCAGATCGACAACCCGTACGCGGCCGATTTCGTCCGCAACTGGGCGCACTTCAAGTACGGCTACGAGATGACCGTCGAGCACATCCAGCAGACGCCAATCCCGCAGCTTCGCGACGAACTGATCGTTCAGCAGCGTAAGTTCCTCGAGCAAGGCCAGCTCGAGAAGGATGTCGACGCCATTATGACCGCCGGCCCGGACCTGGCGAATATTGCAGAAGCATTCAATACCCGCTTTGGTCAGCGCGTGACCGCCAAGGACCTCGACCCGATGACGGCCGAGACGCGCAAAGGCACGAAGGAAATCGACGAAGACGCCAGCGGATCGATCACGCCGCGCGATATCGCCTTGCGTCGCGCCCGCGGCATCCTGCGCGGCGAGCTGACGCAGCTCGAGCAGTACGTGCTGATCACGATTTTCGACCAGGCGTGGAAGGACCATCTGTACGCCATGGACGTGCTCAAGGGCAGCATCGGCCTGCAGGGCTTTGCGGAAAAAGATCCGAAGGTGGCGTTCAAGCGCGAAGGTTACAAGTACTTCGAGCAGATGCTGGAAGGCATCCGCGACAAGGTCACCGACCTGATCTTCCGCGTCCGCGTGGAAGGCGGCCAGGAACCCGTCGCCAAGAGCAACTACACCGTGACGGCCGCCCAGCACCAGGTCAGCGACGCGTACGGCGTCGCCGACAACATCGCCGAAACGGCAGCGGCCGTGGGCGATAATCCGACGCCGGACCAGGCGGATGAATCAGCCGCCGTCACCAAGACGATCGTCCGCGAAACCCCAAAGGTTGGCCGCAACGATCCTTGCCCGTGCGGCAGTGGCAAGAAGTACAAGAACTGCCACGGAGTGGACGCGTAAGCGCGAGTCTGATTTGGTCCGCAGAATGACCTCTGATCCCCTCTCCCGGTATCGCCGGGAGAGGGCTAGCGTGAGGGCTTCTCTTCACTGGAGTTGTCTTGCGGATGCGCTATTGCAGGCCTTCGGGCGAAGGCAAGAGGATGTTACCCAATTGAAGTTCTCTCGCGTCGCCGCGCTGCGTCGCAGGGGCGGTGGTCGGTTGCAATCGCAATTCGCCGGGCTTCCGTGCGTCGACCGTATCCGGATCTGCCGGTAGGGGCGCACCCAAAAGCGTGGTGGTTCGGCGACACCCGGTCAGGCCGACCAAAACGGCAACAAAGAGCGAGACGAGTGGTTTGAGCTTCCGCACCAGAGCAAAACGTCGTATCCCGTCGCGCGTGACGATGCGGCCATCAGGGCGACGGGCGAACTGCGCGCAGAGTCCAGATGAGTTGGCGGCGAGCAACGATTCTGCCTCCCGCCGCGTGTGCTCGGACAGGTCGTAGACTCGCTTCTGACAGACCGTGCAGAACCGCGACCGCTCGTCGCCGGCCATCGTGTTCCAGTCGGCGTGGCAGGGTTGGGGAATGTGTAGCTGTTCGAGTTGAATCGCTCGAGTCAATGACGGCCTCCGGGCAGTTAGACGGGCGACACGGGCGAAAGTTTCCAGCGAACGTGGATTGGTTGAGGAACGTGGCATTCATCGATCAGGGCTGCGTCGCAGGGGCGGCGTTCAAAACCCGCAGCCGCATCGCGGCCAGTGACTTATTCGACTTCGTCGCCGTGCAGTCGAGCGATTTTTCGTAGTACGCTTTGGCCTGCTCAAGCTCGTCGCCGATTTCGGCGTAGCGGCCGACATAATAATAGACGTTGGGCGCGTCGATGCTGTCGCCACTCGCGATGCGATCCACTTTGGCCGGATCGAACTTGGCCGTCTTGGCTTTGGCGGCATCGCGAATGAGTCTGGCCGTTTGGACCAGCAGCGGGCGGCCGGAACCGTCGGGCATGCGGAACGGGTGCTTCGGGTCGAGCATCCAGCCAAAGAATTGATCGCGGGCGGCGTCGTCATGGCGGGCAGAGGCGAGCATCACCCCGTGCAGCCCGGCCCATGGGTCGGCCAGATCCTGGGTGGTTTCGGCCGCCTGCTTTTCTGCGTCCGCCCATTCTTCGGCGAGCATGTCGAAGGCCAGACGATTCGTGCGTGATTCGCGATCGGTGTGATCGGCCGCCGCCGCAATACCTTCGGCGGCGTGTTTCTTTGCCCCGGCGAGGTCGCCGTGGCCCGTTCGTACACACCATTCCAGCCACGACGCGGGGCGGCTGTAATTTTCTCCTTCGCCGCGGACGAGGGCTTCGGCCCGGTCCCAGTTGCCTAGCCGCTCATTGACCAGCGCGGCGAGGTCTAATCCCCACGCGGAATAGGAGTCGGCGGCCGACTCGGCGAATGGAAGGGCTTCCTGGTATCGCTTCTGGGCGATGAAATACTGGGCGATCTTCTCGTTCGTCCTGGCGTGCTCCAGCCCGGCCGCCGGTTGCTGCAGGCCGCGCTGGAGCGTGGCCAGCCAGTTCTTCTCGTCATGCTGCTCGAGGTAGGAATTGGCCAGGGTTTCAAAGGCGCTGGCGTCGGGCGAGACGGCCAGGTAGCGCTCCAGCATGTCTATGGCTTCCTTTTGCCGGTGCGCGTGAAAGTAGGCCTCACTGGCGGCGAGCGTGACGCTGGGATGATCGCCGACCTGTTTCAGCCAGTCGTTCAGATGCGGTTCCGCCTCGGACCAATTGTTTTTGATTTTGGAGGCCATGAGCATCGGAGAATCCGGCGAAAGCTTCTCCAGCTTTTCAGGACTGAAGGCGCCGAAGCCGCCCATTGGTTGAAAGCCGCCGCCTGCTGCGGAGAACTGGAAGATCTGGCCTTTCAGTTCCTCGTCGCACGCCAGGGCATCGGTGCCCATCAGGAGCTGGAACAGGCCGGCCTCGGTGACGGGCCTTTGGGCGTTGAGCCAATGCTGGCTCACTTCGCTCATCGAGACCAGCATCGGATCATCAATGCGAACGTGCGCCATTCCCGCGAGCGCGGCTGCCTGGCCGGCGGTGGCGACATTGCGATAGCCCGCCATTAGTGGCGCGTAGCGGTGCTTCTCCACCAGCGGCCAGATTTCATCGATGAACCCCGTCGGCGGCTGGCTCAGCTTGAAGGTGATGTGCATCGCCTCGGCTTCGAAGTCCATGAACGTCACGTCTTCGATCAGCCGTGCCGTCACGTGCCAGGAAGGTTCGCCGCGATCGGTTTCGCCGTCCTGATTGAGCGTATCGATCATCGCCAGGCGGCCGTTGGGCTTGGCACCGGGACGCCGAAGCTGAGGCAGCAGTTTGACGATGTTCGCGTCCATGCCGGGCAGCTTGTCGAGGGTCCCGAGCGTTCGCGAAAAGGTCGCGGCGGCCGGCTGGGTAATGCCGGGGCCGGTGTCGTCATTGATGCGGGCCATCAGCTGCTGGCAGTCGGGCGTTTTGGTTAGCGCGAGCGCGGCAAAATTCAGGACCGCCGCCTGGGCGTTGGAATTCTGCACGGTCAGGTAAGCGAAGTAAGTAGCCAGCGGGGCGGCGGCGGGCTTCTCGCCGGCGGTGAGGAGGTGTTCGACGTCATATTTCGCGAGCGCCCCGGCCAGATCGACCCAAGTTGGCCGTTCGGCCTTGGGGAAGCGCTTGTCCAGCATGGCCAAGTCGTCGACGGCCGGTTTGGTGAGGCCGACGACGGCGTAAGCGTAAAGGCGACCCGACAATGCCGCCGGGGAATCGGGAAACTTGGTCACCGCACGCTGGCCGTACAAAAGCGCCCGGGCGGCCGCCGCGCGTGATTCGCCGCTCCAGATGAACCGCGTGAGCGAGCTGAAATTCGCATAGCCACGCGCCAGTGCTGCCAGACGCTCGGGCGACTCACCCTGATCATGGATTTGCGCATGAATCAAACGAATCGCGCTGAGCTGCGCGAACGGTTCCAAGTGCTCAAGCTGCACAGCGGCGGCCGGGGACACCTTGCCGTCCGGGTCCTGCTTGTTGGCCGGGCCGGCGACGCCTTGCTGTTTCAACAGCTCGACAAGCGAACCGCGTGACAGCAGTTCCGCGTCGACCGCCGCATCGGCCAATTCATCCGGCCAAGCAGGTGCGGCGAGACTGCTGTTCCATATCCGCGCGGGTTTGCCGTCGATACTCAGGCCCGCCCGGTAACCCTTGTTGCTGCGGTTGACGATGGGAACCAAATGAAGCGAGCCGGCAGCCTTTGTCGGCTCGCCGAGTACCTCGTCGCGGGTGGACGCGCCAAGTTCATCCCGCGCCGCGACCAGGACGGCTTGGCGAATCAATTCTCGCGGAAGAATCGGGCCGGGCATGATCTGCCCGTTTTCGGGAAGCTGCCGGTCCAGCGTAACCATTGTAATCGGATCAGCGGTAGCCAATGATGCTGCAAGAAGGATTGCGGCACAGGCGGAACGGCACCGAAGCGTTGACATGATTTTCCCGTCGAGAAGAGTGGGATAACCGTACTCCTCACGCCGGGCGGCCGTCAACTTTTGTCGTCTGATGCTCTGCGGGCGAAAAACAAGGCGAACTACGCGCCCGCCGACGCCGTCGCTGGAACGGCGTTCGTCGTGGCGATGACATCAATCGCCCCGCGCACCTTTTGGCCGACGGCGATCTTGATCTGCGGTTCCAGCCAAGCGGGGATGGTCAGTTCGGTGCGGCTGCCGAATTTGATCATGCCGAAGCGTTCGCCACGGGCGAGTTTGCCGCCGACGGCGACCGTGCAGACGATGCGGCGGGCGATCAGGCCGACGATCTGTTTCACCACCGCCACCGGCCGGCCGGCGTCGTCGGCCATGACGATCGTGTTGCTTTCGTTGTCGTTGCTCGCGCCGCTGTGGTTCATGGCGTTGAGGAACTTCCCCTCTTTGTAGACCACGTTCGTAACGGTGCCTTCGCAGGGGGCGCGGTTCACGTGGACATTGAAAACGCTGAGGAAAATGCCCACGCGGATGCCGGGGCCGCCGAGGTATGGGTCGTTATCAACGGGTGTGATATCGCTGACGACGCCATCGGCGGGGGAGACGTATAGAGCCGGGTCGCTGGGGATCGGGCGTTCGGGGTCGCGGAAGAAGGCGATCAGCCATACCCAAACCGGCAGGACGATCAGCGAGGCCGCCGGGTGCAGAAAGCCGAGTCCGACCGCAACAACGGCCAAGGCGACGGTGCCGATAATGATTTCCCACAGGCCGTGACGGGTAACGCGCATCGTCTGTAAGTAAATCCGCCGCGCGCGCCTGTCAAACGACGGCCGATCGCCGTTATCATTTCCGCCATGACGGACGTGATGAATGCGACGGACGGGAAGCGGGTTCGGTTCGGTCTGGTGGGATGCGGGGCGATCGGTCCGACGCACGCCGCATCCCTGCGGCAATTGGCGGACGTGGCCGACTTAGTGGCCGTCGCCGATTTCCTACCCGAGCGCGCCAAGAAGGTGGCCGACCAGTTCGGCGTCAAGAAAATCTACGCCACCGACGAAGAGCTGCTGGCCGACAAAGAGATCGACGCCATCAGCTTCTGCACGCCCAGCGGCAAGCACGCCGACCAGGCCGTGCGGGCGATGCGGGCCGGGAAGCATGTCGTGGTCGAAAAGCCGATGGACGTGAGCCTGGCCGCGTGCGATCGCATGATTGCCGCCGAACGGGAGACGGGGAAGAAGCTGGCCATCATCAGCCAGCACCGGTTCGATCATGCCAGCATCTTCGTCCGCGACGCGATTCAATCCGGCCGGCTCGGCAAGCTGGTGCTCGTCGATATGAGCGTGAAGTGGTATCGCACGCAGGCGTATTACGACGCCGGCGAATGGCGCGGCACCTGGGCGCTCGACGGCGGCGGGGCACTGATGAACCAGGGCGTGCACACCGTCGATCTGATGCAATGGCTGGCCGGCCCGGTGGAAAGCCTGCGGGCCCACATCGTCACGGGCGCACACGATCGCATCGAAGTGGAAGACACGGCCGTTGCCAGCCTGAAGTTCAAAAACGGCGCGATCGGCACGCTCACCGCCAGCACCGCCTGCTACAGCGGCCAGCCGGCGCGCGTCGATATTTATGGCACCGAAGGCTCCGCCATCATTGAGGGCGACAGACTAAAGTACTTCAATCTCAAAGACGGTACGCAGGTGACGGCCGAGGAAGCCAGCCGCCACGCCCAAAGCGTCGCCAGCGGCGGCACGGCCAGCGTGAAGGACGAAGGGGCAACCCGCCTCACCACCGAAGCCAGCAAGGACCCCGGCGCCGTCTGGGGCGACGCCCACACCGCCCAATTGCGCGACTTCATCACCGCCATCAACACGGGTGGCCGGCCGCTGATTCATGGCGTGGAGGGTCGTAAGCCGTTGGAGATTATTCTGGCTGTTTACGAGAGCGCGAAGAGCGGCAAAGAAGTGACGCTGGGTTAAATGCCAAAGATCGCCACAATCCTCGCTGTGATCTTGGCGTTGGCGACGTCAGGTTGCCACGTTTTTCAGAACGTCTACGCCATGATGGTTTACCCCGGTGGCGAGATTGAAGGGAAAGCAGCGACGGTTGAGCACTGCGAAAAATGGGTGACACCGCCGAAGCACTTGCTCTACAGCGGTTCAGACAAGGAATGGCACCATTTTATCTCGCGGCCGGTTGATGACTTCGCCTTCTATCGGATCAGCCGTACCGAACTTCAGATGCCGGACGAACGGACATTTACTGGCGACTACCTTCCGGCTGCCTACGCGGTGGATTTCCGAAACGGCTTTAAAAAGTTGGATTGAGCCCCGATACAAACCCGCGAAGTTGCCTAACTTGTGGTTTTCTGAGCGCCAATACCACTACCCGCTGTGGTTTAGTGTTACTTCGCATAATAAAGCTTGAGGTTGAACGATAAATTCGCGAAAATGACCAGTCGTTACGCAGCCCTTGGCCGGCATGGAATGCCGGCAGCCAATCGCGTCACGGAAGGCACTCATGCGACTTAGAAAACTCGTTCTACATGGCTTTAAGTCGTTCGCCGATCGGACGGAGTTCCTGTTCGATCAGCCGATCACGTGCATTGTCGGGCCGAATGGTTGCGGCAAGAGCAACGTCGTCGATGCCGTGAAGTGGGTGCTGGGTGAGCAGTCGGCCAAATCGCTGCGCGGCGACGCGATGCTCGATGTCGTTTTCAACGGCAGCGGCAACCGCAAGCCGGCCGGGATGGCGGAAGTCATTCTCGGCTTTGAAAACCCGCCCGATGCCAACGGCGTGCGCATCCTCAACCTGCCGCTGGACGAAGTGAATGTCGGCCGGCGCCTCTATCGCGACGG
>JAQGHK010000455.1 GCA_028288875.1 Phycisphaerales bacterium
CACCGAACAGTAATCAACGAAGTCACGAAGAGCAATAGAAATTTCAATCATTGAAATATTTAACGCAATGGCGCAGAATGTCGTCATGAAGACTTCAGCCGCCTTATCGTCGCGCCGATTGGCCGTAGCCGCATTGGGTGTGTTGGCGTTCGCGACTGCGCCGCGTGCCGACGCGGGTGCGCGGCCCGAATCGCTGATGTCGGGTCTCTGGGTCTGGAAGCCCATGTACGTCAGCGACTTGGCCAAACAGGACGAGATGCTGGCGTTCTGTCAGCGGCAGGGGTTCAACCGGTTGCTGATCCAAGTCCCGTGGGTAAAGGGGACGGCCCAGATCGTCCATCCGAAGCCGGGCGAAGCGCCGCCGGACGGTGCGGCGCTGAAGCCGCAAATTAGCTACGCCGAGCAGTTCACCCGGCTGATTATCGAGGCGGCCAAGCACGGCATCGCCGTTGAAGCGCTCGATGGGGCACCTTACATGGGCGACAAAGTGCACTGGCCTGAGACATTGGCCACGGTGGACGCGATCGTGAATTTCAACAAGTCGCTTCCTGCCGACGCGAAGCTGGCGGGGCTTCACTGGGACATTGAGCCCTACGTCCGCGCGGACTGGAAAGTGCCGGAAACGCGCACGCCGATCGAACTGGACTATCTGCAGTTGCTGACCGATGCGAAGAAAAAACTGGCTGCGGCCGGTAGCTCAATGACGTTGTCGGTCGATATTCCGATGTGGTACGACAACAAGACGGACGCGAAAGACAGCTGCGTCGTCACCTTCAACGGCCAGACGAAAAACTTCCACGAGCACATCCAAGATATCACAGATTACGTTGGGATCATGTCCTACCGGCAGAAGGCGCTCGGCCCGAATTCCGCATCCGCGCACGTGGCCAACGAAATGGCGTACGCGGAAAAGATCGGAAAATTCGTGGTGCCCGCGTTGGAAACGATTGAGCTGAAAGACACGCCACAGATCACGTTCTTCGGGAAAGATGCTGCGGAGTTGCTCGGCGAGCGCCAAAAACTGATCGCCCTGATGAAAGACCGCCCAGGCTTTGGCGGCGTCTTCCTACACCACTACGCCTCGGTCCGCGCCATGCTTGAACCAACCACGTTGCCGGCTAAGTAACGACGGCGGGAAACTCCTATAAGCAAAGCGAGCTCTGTTCGTCGACTGAACAGAGCTCGCTTTGCTTATAGGGAGGGGCTAAAGCCAAGCCGCGCCGCGTGCGGCGTGGAAGTCGTGGTCGCCGCAGATCAGGATCGCGTCGGCACGGGCGACAGCCGTCAGGTTGGTGCGGACAAGCCGCTCAACGGTGGGCAGGAGGTGCTTTAGGCGGATGCCAATTCCACCGCACAGAAAAATCTGATGAGGCCGATAAAAGGCGTGGGCGATGCGAATGGTCCGTACTAACGCCAGCACTGCGGGTTCGTGACCATTGAAATTGGCAACTGCCGCCGCGACGTCGTCGCCGTATGCCTTTCGCAACGCGGGAACACCGATATAGCCTTCCAGACCGCCCGCGCCGCCATCGGGCCCGATCACATCATGGCCGGCGACGCTGACGTCAATCTGCCCGAGATGGCCGGGGCAGCCGCCCTCGACGTCCAGCGGCTTTTGATCATCGAGGATGGCCGCGCCGACACCCGTGCCGAGCGTCAGGACGAGTGTTCGCCCCTTTAGCCCGTGCGTGCGAACGATGTCGTGCACCGTAGCGGCCGCATCGTTTGAGACGGTGGTGGGGTGGACCGTGTTCAGGTCCAGCGCTTGAGGCACCAGACGATCAAGATCGATCCCGACCAGGCCCGGCACATTCACGCTGACTTCAACCCGCGTGCGCCGTTCATTCATCAGGCCGGGCACACACAGCCCGACGCGATCGACCCTGGTCAACGGACCAACAGCCGCGCGAATGGCAGCCTGCAACTCGCCGGTGCTGGGGCGGGCGTAGAACGGACTCTGGCCCGTCCGCACGCACTCGCTTCCATGAAAGACGGCGGCTTTGACGCTGGTGCCGCCGATATCGATACCAAGGCTCACGCCGTCACTCATCGCTGACCCGCCATGAGACGAAGCCTTCAATCGCCTCGTAGTCGGCCATGCCGAGCTGATCGTAGATCCGTGCCGTGTCGCGGTTTCGATCTTCGGCGCGCTGCCAGAATTCGCGCTTGTCGCTTCCGGGGAACATCGCCCGGTCCTTCTGGCTTTGATGTTTAAAGATCGCCGTACGCTTGCGGCTAAGCTCCGCCGGGCTGAGCGGAACGGCCATCTCAATCTGGTCCGGACCCCATTCCTGCCACGCACCACGATACAGCCAGACCTGGCACTGTTTGGCCCAGGCCCTTTGCTTGCACTGCTCCATGGCCCGGAACACGGCGGCCAGGCAGACGCGGTGCGTGCCATGTGGATCGGAAAGATCGCCGGCGGCATAAACCTGATGGGGCTGGATGCGTTCCAGCAATTCAACCGTCAACCGCACGTCTTCCTCGCCAAGCGGCTTCTTCCGCACCGCGCCGGTTTCATAGAACGGCAGGTCCATGAAGTGAAGACGATCGACAGCCACCCCGCAATCGCGACCGGCCGCCCGACACTCGCCGCGCCGAATCAGGCCTTTGATTTTTTGAATCTCCGGGCTGTCCACTTGGCCGGGCTTTTTGTTGCGGAGCGATTCTTCGATATGTCCTTCAAGTTTGGCGGCCGCATCGCCGGCAATGCCGAAGAGCTTGTTGAACTCGGCAGCGAAATCAGCAAAGCGAATCGCATCGGCGTCGAATACGGCGATATTTCCGCTCGTCTGATACGCCACATGCACTTCGTGCCCTTGGTCGACCAAGCGGATCAGCGTGCCGCCCATGCTGATGACGTCGTCATCCGGGTGCGGGCTGAAGATCAGGACGCGCTTGGGGAAGACATCATCGCCAGGCCGGGAAACGTCGCCGGGTCGTTTGCGGTCGGCCGGCTTGCCGCCGGGCCAGCCGGTGATGGTTTGCGTCATCGACCGGAAGATGTCGCGATTGATGTCATAGGCCGACCCGTGAGAGGCCAGCAGGTCCTGCAGGCCGTGCTCGTTGTAGTCCTCGTCGACCAGTTTCAGGATCGATTTGCCGACGTGCTGCGCGAGCCAAATGACGGCCCGCTTGATGGTGGGGCGGTCCCATTCCACTGGCAGGCCCAGCAGCCAAGGGCTCTTTTGCCGGGTCAGCTCGGCCGCGGCGGCGGGGTCCAGGAAAACGGTTGCGTTGCGATGGTGCTGCAGGAATGTTGCCGGGATCGCCGACGTCACCGGACCTTCAACCGACTTCGCCACTACGCCGGCCTTGTTCTCGCCGAATGCGATCATGACCAGCCGGCGCGCTTCAAGAATGGTGCCGACGCCCGTCGTGATCGCGCGGCGCGGAACATACTGCTCGCCGAAGAAATCGCTGGCGGCGTCCAGGCGTGTGACCTGATCGAGGGTGATCAGCCGCGTGCGGCTGTCGCGCCCGCTGCCCGGCTCGTTGAACCCGACATGCCCGGTTCGGCCGATACCCAGCAGTTGCAAGTCCAGGCCGCCGGCGTCGCGGATCGCTTGTTCGTAGGCGCGGCAATAGGCGTTCACCTCGCCCGGCGGCAGGGTGCCGTCGGGCACATGCACGTTCTTCTTATCGATATCGATGTGGTCGAACAGGTGTTCGTTCATGAACCGGTGATAGCTCTGCAGGCCATCCGGGCGCATCGGGAAGTATTCGTCCAGGTTGAACGTCATGACGTGCTTGAATGACAGCTTTTCCTCGCGGTGCATGCGAATCAACTCGTCATACACCCCGGTCGGCGTGCTGCCCGTCGCCAAGCCGAGCACACAGCGTTCCCCGCTGGCGGCCTTGGAGCGAATCAGCGCGGCGATTTCCGCAGCGACCGCTCGATCGACCGCTTTGGGCGCGGGCAGAATCTCAAGCGAAATTTTTTCGGATCCAGGATGGTCAGACATAGTCATCAGAAACCTCGTTAGATAATTATTATCTATGATAGTAATTAATCAAGGGCGTATTGCGTTGACAGGAAATCGGCTGTCGTATTTGCGTGGAAACGTCGAATTCAGAACGGCGGCGAACGTCGACGCTCGCCTCAGACCGGCTGCTTCACATCGGCTAGCAATGATGCGGCGGGGCTGTCCAGCATCAGATCGGCTTGCGGGTGCTGACGCAGAATCGAGGCTGGAACCATTGGCGTGATCGGCCCCTCGACCGAGTCGCGTACGGCCTGCGCCTTTCGCTCGTCAGGAACCGTGATCACCAGCGCGCGGCTCTTCATGATCTGCCGGACCGACATGCTGATCGCCTGCGTCGGCACATCCGCAAGGGTCGGGAACCACCCCTCGCCAAGCTGCTGGCGGCGGCAGGCCTCGTCCAGTTGAACGACGAGGTAGGGCTGTTCGGTTTCAAAGTTAGCGGGCGGATCGTTGAAGGCGATGTGTGCATTTTCGCCGATACCGATCATGGCCACATCGATCGGATGATTCCTGATCAGCATGCCCAGCCGCTCGCACTCCGCCACGGCGTTTTTCTCGGCGTTGATGTAGTGAAACGCCGCCAGCGGAATCGGCAACTGGCTTGCAAATCGCTTCCACAGATACCCGCGAAACGAGGCCGGGTGCGTGACTGGCATGCCGGCGTATTCGTCCAGATGGAATGCGGTGACCTGGTTCCACTCAATGTCCGGCGCGCGAACGAGCGCCTGCAACATTTCAAATTGCGATGAACCGGTGGCTACAATCAGGTTCGCCTGGCCGCGCTCGTTCAGGGCTTTTCGCAGGTGGTTGGCGCCGATTTCCGCGGCAGCGTTTCCCAAGGCAGTTTTCGAATCGACCACGTGAATGTTCATTGTTTCTCCTGAAATCCTGTTTCTATTCCTGTGAGGCAGCATTAGCGCTGCGAAGGACCGCGAGGGTCTGCTCATTGAGCAGATGATTCGTGGATACGGCGTCGGCGGCCCAGATCGTGTCGACACCGCTCCAACTGGTCAGCCGCCCGCCGGCTTCGCGCAGAATGGGCGACAACGCCGCGCAATCCCACGGCGATACCTTTGGATCCAGCATGATGTCGGCGCGGCCCGTTGCGACCAGCACGTGGCCATATGCATCGCCCCAGCCTGCGGCGAATGCGGCACGCTGCGAGAGCGTGGTGTAGGCATCGGACTTCGCCATGCAGCGCGGCACGCTGGTGGTCAGGACGGTGGCTTGGTCCAGAGAGGCGGTATTCGACACTTGGCACGGTTGGCCGTTAAGTGTGCACCCGAGGCCATCTGCGGCGGCCACCAGTTCGTTCGTCGCGGGGAGGTAAACAACACCCACACTGGGCCGGCCGTCGATTTCGACGCCGACCAGCACGCCATACAGCGGGACGCCGCGGATGAACGACTTCGTGCCGTCCAACGGATCGATGATCCATCGGTATCGCGGATCGCTGCCGACCGATTCGCTCGTTTCTTCACCGAGGATGCTGTGCGTTGGAAAGGCGCGACCGATGCGATCACGGAGGATCGCCTCCGATTCCATATCGGCGGCCGTCACCGGCGACTGATCCGCCTTCAGGGTGACCTTGATCGACGTATTGAAGTAATCCAGCGTTCGGCGACCCGCATCCATTGCTGCGGCCGTCGCCACTTCAAGTAACTCGCTCAGACTTGGATTCATGACGCCGTCACTCCGAGAATGCGTGCGGGATTGGCTACCAGCAATCGGTGGACGTCATCTGCGGACAGGCCGACGCCATTCGCCAAGTTCGCGGAATTTTGTGCCATCGTCATGGCCGAGCCGACTAGGTGAGACCCGTCGGGTGCGCGGGCGGCCAGGTCTGAGCCCACGTTCACTTCCCATCGAGACAACGTGTATCGGCCCGGGCCAAGCCCGGCTGCGGCGATGGCGTCGGTCACCACGAGGCATCGGTCGAGGCCGGCGACTCGCAGGTAATTCTTGAGTGCGAAGAGCGGCACATGCACGCCGTCGGCGATGAAACACAACGTCAGCCGGTCGGACAGGCTCAAGGCTCGCTGAATGATGTTGTCGTGCCGCGCCATCTGCATGGGGCAGCCGTTCCCTAAGTGCGTAAACAGACTCAGGCCGGCATCGCAAGCGGCGTTCAGCTCATCCAACGTCGGATCGCAGTGCCCGGCCGCGACCGCCACGTTCTGATCGACGAGGTAACGGATGACCGCGGACCGTGCATCGCGCTCGGGGGCTAGTGTGACGAGCCGCGTCATGCCGCCGGCGGCATCGAGAAGTTGCTTGGCAGACTCCATGT
>JAQGHK010000342.1 GCA_028288875.1 Phycisphaerales bacterium
ACGGCCATCCTGCCAATTGCACCACCAACGCCGCGCCGCACCCCATGGCGACCGCCGTCAGGCGTTCGAAGACGGTCAGTGTCAGGTTGTGGTCATTGGCGCTCATCACGATGACCGTCGCCACGCACGCCGTTCGCAGCGCCAGGTCCATCCGGAGCAGTTCGCCGACGTAAATGGTGATGGCCAGCGCCAGCACGATCTCGGCCGTGTGCGTGCCCGTGAGCGATCCGACGCCGAAGCCGATCGCCGACCCCATCAGGTTCGCCGCGATCCGCAGGAAGGCCGCCGACAGCGACTGCGTGATGCCGGGATACAGCACCAGAATGGCCGACACGATCGCCCACGTCACCCCGGGCTGGTCAAACCTTTCATAGACAATGCTGACGCCGGCCGCGGCCACGCCGAGCTGAATCGCGAAGAATGTGGCCGCCAGCAGCGACTGGGCGGTGCTGCGCCGCGGGGCGCTGATGACGGAACGAAGCCAGATCATGCCGCCGGAGTGTAGCGATCAACGTCGCGGCGGCGAGGGGCGGCGGTCCGGCAGAAGACGGTGTGAACGCCAAGACGCCAAAACGCCAAGAAGAGAAGACAGAAAGGAAATCAGCATGCGACTCGGGGCCGCACACCTTGCTCTGCGTTCCTCTGTATTCCCTTTCTTCTTGGCGCCTCGGCGTCTTGGCGTTCAATACTTTTCGTCACACGGGACAGCCCGCGGCAGTTCGTTATAATGGAGCGATGATCAACCGCCGCCAAACCCGTCAGATTATCGTCGGCGACGACCGCGTCGGCCGGGTGAAAATCGGCGGCGGCGCGCCGGTCTCCGTCCAGACCATGACGGCCGGCTACACCTACGAGATCGACAAGTGCGTCGCCGAGATCCACAAGCTCGCCGCCGGCGGGGCCGACCTGGTTCGCGTGGCCGTGCCTGAGAAAAAGGACACCGAAGCCCTTCGCGAAATCATCAAACAGGTCAGCGTGCCGATCGTGGCCGACGTGCACTTTCACTTCCAGCGCGCCCTCGAAGCGCTTGACGCCGGCGTACACAAAATCCGTTTGAATCCCGGCAACATTTCCGACAAGGAGCAGGTCGGCAAAGTGATCGACGCCTGCAAAGAGCGAAGCATCCCCATCCGCGTGGGCGTGAATGAAGGCTCGATCATCGAGCGAAAAGACAAGCAGAAGCGGATGAAAGAGCTCGGCGGCGTCTTCGGCGACAACAAGCACGGCCACTTCCTGGCGATCATGGTCACGAAGCTGGAAGAGTATCTCGACATCTTCTACGAGCGCAACTTCTACGATATCTGCATCAGCGCGAAGAGCATTGACCCGATGCTGGTCATCGCGGCCTACACGGAAATTGCCAAGCGGTTCGATCACCCGCTGCACCTGGGCGTCACGCACGCCGGCCCGAAGGAAACGGGTACCATCCGCAGCGTCGTCCCGCTCGGCCATCTGCTGGCCAGCGGCATCGGCGACACCATCCGCATCAGTTACGCCAACGATCCGATTTACGAAGTGCAGGACGGCTTGGAGCTGCTGTATTGCCTTGAATTACGCGACCGAATCGGCGCAGAGCTGATCGCCTGCCCCACCTGCGGCCGCATTCAAGTCGACCTGTTCAAGATGGTGCAGGACGTGCGGAAGAAGCTGGCCGAAGAAATCCAGGTGCCGATCAAGGTGGCCGTCATGGGCTGCGTGGTGAACGGCCCCGGCGAGGCCGAGGGCGCCGACGTCGCCATCTTCGCCGGCGACCGCCGCGGCATCATTTACGTGCAAGGCGAAAAAGTCGCCAACGTCCCGGAGGAAGAAATCCTCGAACGCCTGCTCCATGAATGCAGATTGTTCCAGGACAAGGTCCGCCGCGGCGAAGCGAAGCTCGGCGAAAAGAAAGTCGACATCCTCCCGCCCGACCCGATCGGCGAACTCGGCAGCGGTTGGGAGAAAATCCAACGCGAAAAAAGCGGCGTCGCCCTGCCGGTGCTGAAGTAATTTATGGACGCCGAGCTAGAGAAAGACGCATCTATCCCCTCTCCCGGTATTGCCGGGAGAGGGTTAGGGTGAGGGCCGGCGACGAACGACTTGATCGAAGCGAACGATGGCCGACGTTCGATGCCGCCCGGTCGAAGCCCTCACCCAACCTCTCCCGGCAATACCGGGAGAGGAGCCAGAAGTCGTCATGACAAGATGCACGCTGTTTCCGATCATTGCCGCCGTTGATCACCAAAAAAAGCCGCCCGGCAGATTCACTGCCGGGCGGCTTGCTTTGACGTCAGACTTTGTGATCGCGACTCACCCCGCCGCCGCCGTCTTCACCCGGACGTTGGTAACTTTCGCCTCAAAGTCGGACGAGACGGCATAGTCGCCGACGGCGGCGGCGCCGGACTTGCCGACAGTGAATCCGGCCCTTGGCTGCTGCGGGATCAGGCCCGCGGCCTTGCCGGTGGCGACCTGTTTGCCGTCGACAAACAGTGCCAAGGCACCATCCTTCTGAAGCGTCGCTCGGATCTGGAAATGACCCGCTCCGAGCGCGTCGTTGGCGCTGATGGTCGTCAACGCGCGGCTCTCGCGGACGGAGAATGCGAGCTTGCCGTCCTTGACGTAAAGGGCGTAGCCATGCGCCACGCCGCCTTGGGCGACAATGACGCCGTCCTTGCCCGCCGCATCCACGTCGGCTGACACCTCAAGGGGCTTCTCGGATACTTGTGGCGCTTCGGCGCTGGCAAGCTGGTCACCGGCCTTCCAAGGTCCGGCCGGGGGCGTATTGCCTGCTTCGCCGGCCGGCTTGGTGGTAGCCGCGGCGAGCTGCCGCCGCTGCCTGCGAGCGCCACCACCGCCGCCGGCTTCGTCGGTTTTGCCGTTGGCCGGGTCCAGGCCCGCCAGTGCGGCCGTCAGGCGTTTCCGCTCGGCCTTGGTGGTTTCGGTATCGGTTTCCGCCGGGATCAGCGTCTCGACGAATGGCGCGTCGCTCAGGTCGAAGAGCTCGCCCTTCTCGTTGAGCTTGTAGCCGGCATCCCGCACGAACCAGCGTTCACCTAATTGAACGTAGGCGATTTCACGCGGCGTGCCGGTTTGGCCTTGGACCTGAGCGGCGAAGCTCTGGCCGTCGATTTTGATTTTCTCCGGCAGCTTCGCGCCGGCCAGTTCAGCGAAGGTGGCGTAGGGATCAGCGAAACTGATCAGATCCTTCGAGATCTTCCCCGCCGGCGTGACCGCCGGCCAACTCACGATGAACGGAATGTGCGAGCCGCCTTCCAGCATGCTCCCCTTGGCCCCGTTGATCACCCGGCCGCCCACGGTGCTGGGACGACCAACGGCCGTGCCGTTGTCGCCAGCAAAGACGACCAGTGTGTTCTTGCGAAGGCCTA
>JAQGHK010000481.1 GCA_028288875.1 Phycisphaerales bacterium
GCCGAGATACTCAGTCTTTTTGTACTCACCGCGGCGCTCTTCGCAGATGCGCATCATGTTGCCGACGCAGTCCTGCGGCAGAATCAGCTGCATGCTGATAAACGGCTCGCGAATTTCTTCGACGAGTGTCAGGTCAGGCAGTTCGCTGGGGCTGTCGATCTTCTTCACCGTGCCGTCGGTCATCAGGATTTCGTAAGTGACCGTCGGCGCGGTCTGGATCACCTCGATATTGAACTCGCGCTCCAGCCGCTCCTGGATGATTTCCATGTGCAACAGGCCGAGGAAGCCGCAGCGAAAGCCGAAGCCAAGGGCATCGTTGTTTTCAGGATCGAATGAGAACGACGCGTCGTTCAGGCTCAGGCGGTCCATGGCGTCGCGCAATTCGTCATACTGCGTCTTGCCACTAGGGTAGAAGTCGCAGTAAACCATCTGCTGGACCGGCTTGTAGCCGGGAAGCTGCTCGGTGGCTTTATTCTCTTCCTCGGTGATCGTGTCGCCGACGCGCACGTCGTGTAGATCTTTGATCGCGGCAACGATGTAACCCACCTCGCCGTGGCCGATCTTGTCGACCTGTGTGCGGCGCGGCGTGTGCTTGCCGAGGTCATTGATCTGATAGAGCTTGTTGGTGCCCATGAACCGGATCTTCATCCCCTTGCGCAGTTCGCCGTCGATGACGCGAACGTAAGTGACGACGCCACGGTAGTCGTCGTAAATGCTGTCAAAGATCAGGGCGCGGGTCGGTGCGGTGGCGCTGCCGCGCGGGCCGGGCAGGCGGTCGCAGAGGGCGGTGATCAGTTCGTCGATGCCGATGCCGCTTTTAGCGCTGACGTTGATCGCGTCTTCGGCCGGGAAGCCGAGCACGTCTTCGATTTCCTGGGCGACCTTCTCCGGCATTGCGCTCGGCAGGTCGATCTTGTTAATGACCGGCACGATCTCCAGATTCGCATCGACGGCGGCGTACGCATTGGCTACGGTCTGGGCCTGCACGCCCTGCGTGCTGTCGACGACGAGCAGCGCCCCCTCGCAAGCCTGCATGGCCCGTTGGACCTCGTAATGGAAATCGACGTGGCCGGGCGTATCGATGAAGTTCAGCATGTACTGCTCGCCGCGGTGCATGTGGAACACCGTGACGGCGCTGGCTTTGATGGTGATGCCGCGTTCCTTCTCCAGATCCATGTCGTCCAGCATCTGGGCGGAGAATTCGCGTTCGGTGATAGCGCCGGCCCGCATCAGCAGGCGGTCGCTGAGGGTGCTTTTGCCGTGGTCAATATGAGCGATGATCGAGAAATTACGAATTTTCATGAGGCTATGCCGGCCCCGGGCCGGACACCGCATTGTAACCGGAGCGACCCAATAGCTGTAGTTTGCAAATTTATGCCGTCGCCGGGGCCGATTGGGAGGATACGATTCGGCCAGAATGCAACGATTCAATATCCGCTGGCTCGCCCTGCTCGCCATCTGCCTGATCGCCCTTTATCTCTGCTGGTTGATCGTTTTCCCGTTTCTGGACGTGATCATCTGGTCGGTCGTGCTGGCGATCGTCGCCTACCCGTTTTACGAACGCGTCCGGCGGCGCGTGACGAGCCCGAAGTGGGCCGCGTCCTTGATCACGGTGATGGCCATCATCGTCATCGGATTGCTGCCAATCGCGATCCTGGCGGTATCCGCGGCTTCCCAGGTGCCGGAGGGCATCGACGCCGCCCAGGACGGGATCAATAAGGTCAAGCAGTTTCTCGCTGGCGACAGCCGCGTGGCCCATTACATCCACCAGTACGTGAACACGGATCAACTTGGCGAGCAGATCAAAGGCGTGGCCGGCCCGGCGATTCAGAACTCACTCAAAGTCGCTGGCGGCGTGCTGGGCATTTTGGTCAAGATCGCCTTCACGATGTTCGCTCTTTTCTATCTGCTGCGCGACGCTGATGCGATCGGCCGAGCGACAATGAATTTGCTTCCGCTGACCGAGGCGCAGGCACTAAAGGTGTTTCACCGCTGCCGGGAAGTGATCAAGGCCAGCGTGCAGGGCGTGATGGTGATCGCCGCCGTCCAGGGGGTCATTGGCGGCATTTCGTTCGTCGCCGTAGGTATTCCGTCGTCGGTGCTGTGGGGCTTTGTGATGTTCATCACCGCCTTGGTGCCGGCGGTCGGCGCGGCCATTGTGTGGCTGCCTGCAGCGGCAATCCTGGCGATCAATGGTCATTATTGGAAAGCCGGCATCATTGTCTTCGTCGGCGGTGTGATCGTCAGCTCGATCGATAACGTGCTTCGCCCCCGCCTCGTCGGCGAAAAAGCAGGACTGCACGATCTGGTCATCTTCTTCAGCGTCCTGGGCGGCCTGCAGGCGTTCGGCGTCGCGGGCCTCTTCATCGGACCCGTCGTGGTCGCCCTTACCCTGTCCATTATCGAAGTCTTCAAGCAGATGAATCCTGTCGGCGCGGTCGCCGCGCAGCCCGAGAAGAAAATGCTCGTCGCGTCCGACGGAACAGAACTCATCACTGCGAGCTGAGTTTTTCGCGCTGGAAGCGCGTCAGCTTCCCCGTTCTGGCATCGAAGGTGCAATTCCAAGTCTGAATCGTCGGCGTAAGGCCGGAACGCATATTGGTGCCGATCGACCCCGTCGAGCCTGACCCCGGCCCAGTCACCGGCGCGTCGCTCGTGATGCGATAGGTCCACTCGCTGTCGGTCTGACTGATCAGCTTGCAGGTGTCTTTGTACAGCTCCGGGCTGCCGGTAATGACCATGTTGGCCTCCTGCACGGTCAGGCCGGGTTCCAGCCTGCCGCTCTGGATCACCTTTTGTTTAGCCTCGGCGACGGCCGTTTTGTTGCGCATCACGATGTTTTCATGGCTTACACCCTGCACCTGCCCGCGCAGCTTCGCATTTTCAGCGCGGAGGTAATCCAGTTCCGCCTGCTGGGAAGCAAAGGTCGTTGTTGGCGCCTCGGCCGCCACCGGGGTGGCGGGCGTTGAGGTCGTCGTCGAACAGGCAATACCCGAGAGGGCCAGCACGGCAAGGGAGAAGCGTTGAAACCGCATGAGCGGCGATTGTTGTCGCCCTTGACGGCCGCTGCAAATTTCACGGGACGAGCAACCACCTTCGCCAATGCAAACGCCGGACTCACGAGGAGCCCGGCGTTTCGGTTTCATGTCGTCGGCGGGGGTCGAACCTGCAACCTTCGGCTTCGGAGGCCGACGCTCTATCCAATTGAGCTACGACGACGCGGGCCGGAAAGACTAACCGGCGGCGGCGAGTGCATCAAGCACTTGCCGCCGCTGGGGGTTAGTGGCCTTCGGCGGGTTCGCCGAGACGGGTTTTGAGCTCGGCCAGCTTTTCCTTGAGCAGTTCGGGCGTCTTGGCTTCGAGATTCAGGCGAAGCATTGGTTCGGTGTTGCTCTTGCGGACGTTGAACCACCAGTCGCCGTTATCGACGGTCAGGCCATCGAGGTAGTCGCTTTCGCCCTTGCTGTAGGCGTTGGCCAGTTCGCGGATCTTGCCGTCCTTGTCTTCGATCTGAAAGTTCAGTTCGCCCGACTGGAAATAGGTCTTCAGCGGGTCAATCAGGTCGCTGAGCGTGCCACGGCTCTGGCTGAGGATGCTCAGGACGCGCGCAAAGGCGATCGCACCGCTGTCGGCGTTGAAGTTATCGCGGAAGTAGAAGTGGCCAGACAACTCACCGCCGAAGACGGCGTGGGTCTCGGCCAAAGTCTTCTTCATGAATGCATGGCCGACGCGCTCGCGCTTCGGCACCCCGCCGGCGGCCTTCACTTCGTCGACAACGACATGGCTGCTGCGCAGGTCGTAAACGATCGTGCTGCCCTTGTTGGCGGGCTGCTTGAGGAAGTCTTTGGCGATTAGGGCTGTGAGGATGTCGCAGCCAATCGTCTGGCCCTTCTCGTCGATGAACATGCACCGGTCAGCGTCGCCGTCGAAGCAGGCACCCAGGTCAAACTGGCCCTTTTTCATTTCCTCTTTGAGCATGTGCAAGTTGCTCTCAACGAGCGGGTTCGGCTCGTGAGTGAAGCTGCCCGTGATTTCAAAAAGGATCGGCGTGATGTGCAGATCGCGTACGCCGCCGAAGACAGCCGGCACCATCTTGCCGGCCATGCCGTTGCTGCCGTCGATGGCGATCTTGATCGGGCGGCGCAGGTGCAGGAAGCCCAGGACGTGCTTGCGGTAGCCGTCCCACAGGTCCATTTCTTCCAGCTTGCCCATGACGCCGGTGGTGGCCTTGGCTTTCAGAGCCATGGCGATGCGCTTGATGTCTTCGAGGCCCGTCGTGCTGCCGATCGGCTTAGCCTTGGGGCCGCTGATCTTGAAGCCGTTGTAGTTGATCGGATTGTGGCTGGCCGTGACCTGGATGCCGCCAACCGCGTCGAGCTCGTTCACAGCGAAGTAGATGAAGCTGGTGTCGATCATGCCGACGTCGACGACGTCAAAGCCGACGCTTCGGATGCCTTCAATCAGCGCCGCGGCCAACGGCGGCGAGTGCGGACGCATGTCCCGGCCGACGACCACGCGGTTCTCATTGGCAACCGTGATGCCGCCAAAGTGCGTCTCGCGACCGCGCTTGAGGAACTGACCAGTGGCATGGCCGACTTTCCAGGCGGCATCTTCATTGAGCGGTGCGGGATAGGTCGAACGGACGTCGTAGGCTTTGAAAATTTTCTCGATCATGGCATTCCCTTTGTGCAATCTCTTTGGACTAGCGTTTTGAGTGTACGGACACCGTGGCCAGCGGCAAGCGGCGACGTAAAACCGACTTCACATGCCCGATAAAACGACGCAACCCCGGCCGCCAAGCGGCCGGGGTGCTTCGGGTTCTTCCCTCCGGAAGACGGGATGAGTCGGGGTTGCCCTTATTTGGCGGCGGTCATGCCGCCCGCGGCAGGCGCGGCCGAACCGGCGTGCTGGGCGGCCAGGGCGGCAAGGCCAGGCTCGGCCGGGGCGGAAACGCCCGGGTTGGCGCCGGCCGTGATCGTGTAAGCGTCTTCGGCGATACCGCCGCGGGCCAAGGCCTTGGCGACGCTGTCGTGGGCAGTTTCATAGGCGTCGCCCTTCGGGACGTCGAGGAAGATCGCCAGCTTGCCGGTTTCGGGGCCATAGGCCATCGCGGACAGCTTCTGGTAGCCCAGGCTGTTCAGCTTGCCATTGGTGAAGTGCTGTGAGTACAGCGTGCCGTCTTCACGGGCGCCGTTCGCCCGCTGCTGCGCGAAGATGTTGTCGACATTGCGGGCCTCATCGTCCGGGCGGAACGAATCGTTCACGAACGGCGACGGGTGGTTTCCGTTGGTGCAGCCTCCCATGATGGCGGCGACGGTCAGGACCGACAGGCTCACGGTGGTGCGGAAGGTGGTGAAGTTCATGGCTAGTCTTTCCTTCGGGTCTTGTGTGTTAGGACTTGAACAGATCGCTCGCAAACAGCCCCAGCACCGTCGGTCCGGCCAGGACGATAAAGGTGGCCGGGAAGATGAAGAGCACAAGCGGGAAGCTCATTTTGACGGACGCCTTCGCGGCCATTTCTTCGGCGACCGCCTGGCGTTTGATTCGCAGCGTTTCCGACTGAATACGCAACGCGCCGGCGATGCTGGTACCGAAACGTTCGGCCTGCACCAGCATGGCAACCAACTGTTGGATCGCCGCGCTGCCGGTTCGGCTGCCCATGTTTTTCAGGGCCTCTGAGCGGGCAATGCCGACGCGGGTTTCCATGTGGGCAATGCCGAATTCGCGGCTGATGATCGGGTGAGCGATCTGCAGCTCGTCACCGACGCGCTGCATTGCAGCATCGACGGTCAGGCCGGCCTCGACACACACGACCATCAGGTCGAGCGCGTCAGGCAGACCGAGCTGCAGGAACCGCTGGTTCGTGCTGATCTTGCCCTTGAGCCACATCGTCGGCGTGAGGTAACCAATCAGGCCACCGATCGCGCCGCCCATCATCAGGTAGTCGGTATAGAGACCGAAGATGATGCCGGACAACAAGCCGCCAATCAGGCAGATGAATTTGAAGCCCTGCACGCCACGAATGGCGCTGGCCGAGTAAATGCCGGCCATAGCAAGCTGCTTCTTCAGGCCGCTCTTCTTCTCGCCCTCTTTGGGCATGAACGGTGAAGCCGCAGCTTGGCCGATTTTGGCGGCCATCTTCCGCATGCTGCTGGCGTTGGGATCGCCCTTCTCGACCGATCCTGGTCCTGATTCCGCCGGGCGCTCGTTGCGCAACCGGCCGAGCAGCTTGTTATCCTGCTTGCCGACGAGCATGCTGGCGATCGCGTAAACGATCGAGCCAACCGCACCGCCGGAGCACAGGAAGAAAATGATTTGGTTGATCGCCATGTCGTTTGCCTTCTAGTGCTGGGTTAGACCTTGATGGTGGTGATCTTGCGGATGACGAACAGGCCGAGCAGCTGCAGGCCGAATGCCACGCTCAGCATGATGATGCCGATCGTCTGCTCCAGAAGCCGGCCGGCATACTCTTTGTTCAAGCAGTAGCTGAGCACGAACATCACCGCAGGAAAGGCCGCCAGGATATAGCCGGTAAACCGACCTTCCGCCGTCTTGGCTTTTACATGCTGCTGCAGACGGACACGGTGACGAATCATCGCGCCGATGTTGTTGAGCACTTCGCCCAGGTCGCCACCGGTCTGACGCTGAATCAGGACGGCCGTCACGAAGAAAGCAAAGTCTGACGAGTCGACACGGTCGACGGCGGCACGCAGGGTGTCTTCCATCGATGCACCGAGCGAGTGCTGCTCGTAGACGCGGCGAAATTCGCCGCTGATCGGCTGCGGCAACTCTTCGGCCATCAACTGAAAGCCGGTGGACATCGAATGACCGGCACGAAGCGCACGGCAGAGGAAATCGAGTGCATCGGGGAGCTGGTCCGCCATCAGCTTCTGACGGCGATTACGCTTGTTCATCAGCACCAGGAAGGGAACCGCCCCGCCCAGGATGGCCGCAACTAGCGACACGAACACGCCCATCGTGATCAGGAACACCATCAGCATCAGCCCGACGGCCGACGAGGCGACGATCCACAGAAATTTCTTGAGCGTGACGTTCGGAGCCGACTGAAGCAGCGTCTTATTGACGTTGTGAACGATCTCAAAGCGGCCCAGCAAGCCTTGGACTTCGTCCAGGCCGGTGCGGCGACGCAGGCTCTTGGTCAGGTCGGATTGGACCTGATCTTCGATCGTGCGTTTGAGTCGGCCGTTGATCTTCCGCTGCTCGCCCTGGTCCATGAACATGCGGAGCAGGTTCCACAGGCCCATCACCAGGCTGGCAACGGTTACGGCGACGATGATTTGAAAGAATATTGTTGTCATCGCGACCTCGTTTAGAACGTGTCCAGGGTACGACGGGCGAACAGATCGCCGGGCAGTTTGATGCCGCGGTGTTCGATCCGCTCGGCACACTTTGGACGAATGCCGTTGCAGATGAAGCTGCCGACGGCGTGGCCTTCACTATCGATGCCGCGCTGTTCGAAGTGGAACAGGTCATGCATCTGGATGGCTTCGCCTTCCATGCCGGTAATCTCGGTCACACGCGTCACCTTACGGCGACCACCCACCAGGCGGTTGGCCTGAATGATCAGGTTCACGGCGGAGGCGACCTGGCTACGCATGGCCTTCTGCGGAATGTCAAAGCCGGCCATGGCGACGAGCACTTCAAGACGGCTCATCGCGTCACGCGGATTGTTTGCGTGGATCGTCGTCATCGAACCGTCGTGGCCGGTGTTCATCGCCTGGAGCATGTCCAGCGATTCAGCACCACGACACTCGCCGATGATCACGCGATCGGGACGCATACGCAGACAGTTTTTCACAAGATCGCGGGCGTTCACTTCGCCGCGGCCTTCGATATTGGCCGGACGGGTTTCGAGGCGCACCACGTGTGGCTGTTGGAGCTGCAGTTCGGCCGCGTCTTCGATCGTGATGACGCGTTCGTCGCTCGGGATGTAGCGGCTCAAACAATTGAGCAGCGTTGTTTTACCCGAGCCGGTACCGCCGGAGATGATGATGTTGCAACGGCTCTGCACGGCGGCGGCGAGGAAGTCCATCACCGGCGCGGGGAACGCGCCATGGCGAATCAGATCTTCCAATTGCAGCGGCTTGCTGCCGAAGCGGCGAATGCTCATCGCCGGGCCGTCCAGGGCCAGCGGCGGGATGATTGCGTTGACACGGCTGCCGTCGGTCAGACGGGCGTCACACATCGGCTGCGTTTCGTCGATACGACGACCGACCAAACCAACGATGCGATCGATGATCTGACGCAGGTGGGCGTTGTCACGAAATCGCGTATCGCAGAGCTCTACACGGCCACGACGTTCGACGTAGATGCGATCATGGCGATTGACCATAATATCGCTGATGGTCGAGTCCTTCAGGAGCGATTCCAACGGCCCCAGGCCGAAGGTTTCGTCCATGATGTCGTCCATGAGCTTTTCCTGCTCATTGGAGGACAGCAACGACTTTTCATTCTGACAGAGTTCGCGAATAAGGCCGCGCACTTCCTGCCGGACGACGTCAGGCGCCATCGACTTGATGTTCTGCAGATCCAGGCGCTCCACCAACTGGGTGTGGATGCGGACCTTCATCTGGCTGGTATAGATCTGGCGTTCGCTGGGCGGTGCGGCGGCGACGATGCTCGGCCGTGTCGGGGCGGTCAGGCGCGTCGCGACGACGGCACCGGGGACGGCGGCTGCCGCGGCGGGCGTTTCATCGACCTTCGGCGTTTCGGTCGCGGGCGTGGCTCGGCTGAAAAGACCCATTTGCGTTCCTTGTACGGACTTCGAACAGCTTCTTCTGACCCCTGCGGGCTGCCGTGGCGTGCCCTACCGATTCCTCAGGCCGCCAGCGCGACTTGCTTGCCCATCAGGAACTTTCCGAATTCGCTGATGGCCGTGCTGATTTCGGTCTTCGGGCTGCTGACCACGAACGGCTCGCCGTAGTTGATCGCGCTGATGGCGGTCTTGAAGTCGTTTGGCACCAGCCAGCTGATCTTCAGGCCCAGGGCGCGTTCCACTTCGGCCGGATCGATGTCCCAGCCCTTTTTCACGAAGCGGTTCACGACGATCTTGATCTTGCTGCTTTCGATGCCCATGCGGCGCATCGCGCCGACGTATCGCTCGGTGTTCTTGGCCGAGGGGACGTTCAGCTGCATCACGACGACGTTCAGGTCGGCCGTCTGCAGCGTGGTGGCGTACATCGGGTCGACGCTCATGACCGAGTCCATGACGACGCAGTCGAACATGCGGCCAAGGATGTTGTACAGGCGGACCAGGCCGGGCTGATTCACGCGCTGCGTGTCTTCCGGCAGGTCGGGACGGCTCAGGATCGAGACGCCGGTCTTCTTATGAACGGCCAAGGCGTTATCGAGCAGCGTGCGGTCGACGCGGTCGGCCGACTGCATAACGTCTGCGATGGTGTAACGCGGACGCGTATCAAAGTAGCTGGCACAGCCGCCACGAACCAGGTCGAGGTCGATCAGGGCCGTCTTCTTGGTCTGGCCGATCGAGGCAGCGAGGTTGCAGGCGATAGTGCTCGCGCCGCAGCCGCCTTGGGTCGGGATGATGTTGATCAGCTTCGCACGCTTGCCCATGCCGTTGACATTGGCCAGGCGTTCGAGCGCGGCGGTGAAGCGGATTTCGTTGATCGGCAGCGGAACGAACTCTTTCACACCGGCAGCCATCGAGTCCATCAGCAGGTTCGGGTCCAGCACCTGGCTGAGCGCGAAGAAACTGACGTTATGGAACTGGCGCGGCAGGTGGCCGATGCGGCGGAGGCTGTCGGTCGCACCCGGGTCGAGGTTGACGACCACGAGCTGTGGCGCATCCGACCGGTTCAGCATCGCTTCGAGCGGGTCCGTGTTGGACAGCTGGGCGACCACCTGAACACCGAACGTCGTCAGAAAGCTCGCCATTTCCTGGCGGTTCTGGTCGTCCGGATCAACGACTACGCAATTGAGTTGAACGTGCATGGCTATTCCTTGAGTTCCGTCTGTACCGCTAACAACCGTTACTTATTTGCTATCGGCCGGCGCGGTGGTCGGCTGAATGACCGTCTCCGATTGAATCGGAGGCACCACAGGGGCAACCGGCACCGCGGGCGTTATCGGAGCCGCGGGGACGACCGGAGCGGTCAGGATGATGTCGGCCTTCTCATCGAAGCCGTAAGGTCCGACAAACCGGGGGGCCGGTCCGCGGCGCGAGGCCAGCGGCTGCTTTGGATCACCCAAGGCACCGAGATCGCCGAGGCCGTAAAGTTCGGCTTCATTCGGGTAACGGAACCGATCGCCCGTGGCGGCCGGGACCTGATCGGGGTTCATCGCCGAGGCCAGGTGCGGCGTGACCAGGATGACCAGTTCGGTTTCCGAGCGAGTGTATTTGACGTTCCGGAAGAACGCCCCGACGACCGGCAGATCGCTCAGGCCGGGGATGCCGCTGCTGCTGGACGTGAGATCACGCTGAAGCAGGCCGGCGAGCGCCAGGGTCTGGCCTTCCGCCATCTCAACAATGTTGCTGAGTTTGCGGGTCCGCAAACCGGGGACCGGCTGCCCACCGACGCTGGTCGCACTGCTGTAATCGAGCGACGACACTTCCGGCTCGACTTTCATGCGGATCCGGCCGTTGCCGAGGACGACGGCGTTGTACTTCAGGCGTACGCCGAACTCTTTGTATTCGATTGTGATTGTGCTGCTGCCACCGGCACCGGCCTGGGGCACCGGGATCGGGATTTCACCGCCGGCCAGGAAACTGGCGTCTTCGCCGCTCACGCTGACGAGGCTTGGCTCGGCCAGGGTGCGGGCAAGGTTGTTCTGTTTCAGGGCCTGCACGTAGGTCTCGAAGATCGTGCCGCCGATGGTGCCGTTACCGAAAATCGAAGCAGCACCCGGGATTTCGACCGACTTACCCTGGGCCATCGCGCCGATCGGATTGCCGTTCGGGCCGTTCTGGAAGCCGATGCCGCTGCTGCCGTCGTTGAAGTAGCTGCTGAAGCCCAGCTGATTGCTGGCCGCGCGGTTCACTTCGAGGAACTGCACGCTCAGCACGATCTGCTGACCGCCGCCGACTTCCAGGAAGTTGATCACTTCCTTCGTGTAGGCATTAGCCAGACGACCGGCCTGCTCGGCGACCTTCAGGGTCGGCACGCGGCCGCGGAGCGTCACCTGGCCGTTGATCACGTCGACCGTTATCGGGGCGTCGGGGAAGCTCTTCTTCACTTCGTCACGCAGGGCCTGGATGTCCAGGTTGACGCTGACGTCGATGGCCTGTGACTGGTCTTTTTCGTTCCACACGATGACCTGCGTATTACCCGGCTTCTTGGCCGTGATCAGGATCGTGGTCGGGCCGACCATGGTGACTTCGGCGATGTCGGGCTGACCAACATTCACCCGGGTGGTCTTGTCCTTGGTGGTCAGGACGGCCGTCTTGTTGATGCTCAGGGCAAGCTTGCCGTCATTGTCGATACCGCTATCGACCAGACCGGCCTGCGGCGAAGGGGCCGGCGTGAAGCCGACGTTCGCAGTCGTGGGGACCGGATCGGCGCCACGGGCAGCGGGGACCAGGGCGGCTACCGTCGCGGCGACGGCCCAGCGGCAGGCATGCTTGAGGATGTTTTGAGTGTGCTTGTTCATGATGAAGCCTCGTCTCGATTGGGAGAGATGCCGTAGCCGTGGTTTAGTTGTGCTCGGGTTGTTCGGTAGAGGTCACGAAGCCGTCGTGGTCCGGCGCGGCGTCAGTGGCCTTCGGCGTGGCGGGCACGTCAAAGTTCTGCGTCGTGACCTGGCCGGCCTTGATCACCTGGACGGACCAGTTGTTGTTCAGCGGCTTGATGTCTTTGACTTGGCTCACCGGCGATGCGCTGGGCTGGGTGGTGGACGAAGCCTGTTGGACGTCGGCGAACGGATCGCCTTCATGACGACCTTTGAGCTCGGCCAGCGTAATGCCTTCGCTGTCGGCGACGCTTTCGTCACGGCCGTTGCGGAGCACCAGGCGAACACGCCCCACTGACGCCGCGAGTTCAACCTTTTCCGCATCCTTCGGCTTCACCAGAAGCGTGATGGTGCGTGATTGCGGCTGTTGTTGCCCCTGCTGTTGCGGATCGGTCGAAGCAATCGGATTGATGCGTGAGCCGACGGCCAGAACCGTGACGCTTTCAAGCACGGTCTTGGCCATGCTCTTGCCGTCGATGTTCAGGGTCGTGACGACGTCCACCTTGCACTTAGGCATGATGAAGCCGGCCACACCGGTCGTATCACTGATGTCGACCGTGATCGCACGGTAGCCGGTCGGCAGCGTCGCACCCACACCAAAGCCCGCACCGTCATCGGCGAGCAGGCCGGGCGTGATCGCCTGGCCTTTGGTGAGGTTGATCTTGGCGACATGGTTGGCCGCCTGTGAGGGCGAGCCGAACACGCCGATCGGAGCCGCTTCGGGCGGCACCTTGGCGAGCATGACATCCATTTCGGTGAGGGTGGTGCCGGCTTCAATGTCGCGGGCCGCCACCATCACGGGAACCAGGTTCGTCGGCTCGACGACCACCTGATGATTGGCGCTCACCATCGACATGCCCAGTCGCGCTGCGAGCAGGCCGAGGACGACAGCAATGGCCAAGGGAGTGAATGCTTTCCAATTCATAGTAAGTTCCTTCGACTGCGAGTTCGGTCTACACCGTTAACGTCGGGTGTGCGGGACAGGCGGTTGAGGCATCGGCGTAATTTTCATCACTAAATTGGTTGCCGGACGTTGACAAACCGAAAAGCAATCGGCGGACGGGAAGAAAAGCCTATGCAGGCCAGTCAGGTCGGCCGTTTGCGAATCGGGTTCTGGAGGCATGCCGGCCAAAAACAAGGCGAGCCGGGCAAACATGCCCGGCTCGCGAGGAGTTTCACAATGAATCGGCAATTAGCCTTCGCGACGCATGGTCGTGGCGCCAACGACAATTTTGGCGGCACCAATCAGGCCCATCGGGCGAAGACCAACCGTGCCCCAGGTGGACTGAACCTTTACAACGATAGCCGTGCCTGAGGTGGGGTTTGTCGCAGAAATCGTCATAGCGACGTTGCTGGTATCGGTGATCAACACCGAATAACTGGCCGGAGCAATGCCGGCAGCGTCCATCGATGACTTTACGGTGGCGGTCACTTCGGCATTCGAAGTGCCGGTGGCCGCGGAGCGGGCACCTTCACGCGACGCGCCCTGCAAGGTGTGCTTGATATAGAAGTAGTGGCCGAACTCAACGCACCCGAACGCCAGGAAAATCATGGCGTTCAGCACGAAGAAGCCTTCGAGCACGGCCGAACCGCTGCGGCGGCGAATTGATTGTGTCATTCGAAGCTCCAAAACCGCTTTTGGGCGGCCAGGCGGGCGTTCAGAACGCCATCAGCCACACCACCACACCTGCCAGCATCGGCACCGCATACGGCAACGGACGGTCAATGCTGCGGAATCGCTTACCCGTCTGTTGAATGTGATCGGCACCCAGGACACGCAGGTGAACCAGATTCACCGCCAAAAGACCGCTATTTCGGAGCAAAGCGCTAAGCTTTCCGGCCTGTGCCGCCTGAACGACCGATAACACCCCGCCAAAGATCGTTGTCAGCACCAATACGACAACAACCCCCACCGGCCCGGTCCACGCACCGATCGCCGTCAACAATTTGACGTCCCCGCCGCCAAGGGCACCGAGTGCGAACGCCGGGAACAAAAGGACGAACCCCACGGCCGCCCCGGCCAGCGAAGAACCAACGGTGACGTGTGTCGCGCCACGCAGCGCCAGCCCCATGCCGACGACGAGCGTCAGCAGCGTTAGCCAGTTCGGCAGCCGGCGGGATCGCCAGTCAATGACGGCACCGATCGACATCAAAACGAGCAGCGGAAGATACGGCGCGACATGGGACATTACGCTCACATCGGCGCAATCGGGCACGGCGTCGAAGCGTCTCACCTTATCGGACTCGATTTCGCTCCGATCATTTCCGAATACACTGCCGGCCCACATGCACGCCTGGTCCACCATCGGTTCCGCCCTCGCACTGGTCTTTATGACCGCTGGAATCGGCTTGGCCGTGCGGCGGATGGGGTGGCTTAGCGCGGAAGCTGATGCGTCGCTGGTTCGATTAAGCGTGCGCCTCTTGCTCCCCTGCCTGGTGCTCAGCGGCACGCGGCGGGGCAACTGGATGAGCGATTGGTCCGCCCTCGCCCTGCCGCCGGCGACGGGATTTGGCCTCACTGTGCTTGGCTTTGGAATCTCGGCGGCTGCGGCGTACTGGGCCGGGCCGTGGATAGGCATGCGAACGGCGGCCCAGCGCCGAACCTTCGCGCTCTGCACTGGCATGTACAACTACGGCTTCGTCCCGATTCCGCTCGTGACCGAAGCGTTTCCCGGCGACGACCTCACGCTGGCCTCGCTGCTGCTGCATAACGTCGGCGTCGAATTGGCGATGTGGACAGTCGGCCTGCTGGTGCTGACGGGACATCTGGGGAAACGCTGGTGGGTCGGCGTGCTGAACCCGATTTTCATCGCGATTCTGCTCTCGGTCGGGTTGAAACTGACCGGGTCGTGGGCATATGTCCCTGGCTGGGCGATTCGGACAATCGACTTGCTCGGCGGCTGCGCCATCCCGCTGTCCTTATTGCTCACAGGCGCAACCGTCTCCGATATCTGGCCGGAAGCGGAGTTGCGACGGGGCTGGCGAACCGTTTCGGCGGCTTGCGTTCTTCGACTGGGGCTGTTGCCGCTACTGATGATTCTCACCGGCCGACTGCTGCACGTGAATCAGTCGCTGGACCGTGTACTGGCGATCCAAGCCGCGATGCCGGCGGCGATGTTTCCGATCGTGCTTTCTCGCCATTACGGCGGCGACGCGATCACCGCGGTACGCGTCGTCGTCGGCACATCACTCGTCGGCCTGATCACGATGCCGCTGTGGCTGCTGCTCGGGCTGACGTTTTAGAAGTAAAAGTGAGCCCCGATACCGTAGTACCGCACGTGGTTGTCGTAGAATTGCCCGTTCGGCGAATTGCCGTCGTAATACTCAAACATCAGCTGCAGGCGCTGGGTGAACCGCGTCGGGTCTTCGAGCTGAACGCCGGCGTGCACCGAGTAGGTGAAATCCCAGTTCGTCGTCTCACGATTCTGGAAATCAACGGCGGCCACCGGACGAATCCAGTTCGTGCCGAAGACCGTCGTCGGGCTGATCCATTCGACGCCGTACTCGACATTCCAAGGCCTGACGTCAGTCGGGGCCACATCAAACGCGTACCCGCCACCGCCGTAAACACGGAAGCCTTCCGGCAGGTCATAACTGAGAATGAGGTTTGCCGTCTCGAAGCTGAAATTCTGGCGAACGTCGGCGGTGCTGCGCAGGATGTATTCGTCGCCAAGGTGCGTGCTCTGGTGATACAGCCGGGCCAGCAGGGAGAAATCGCCCTGCCGGGCAGCGTAATACGGCCCGATCATGTAGTCCGCATCAATCAGATCTTTAGACGCCGAATCCAGATCAAAGATGGCGAACAGGCCCGCCTGCACGCCGATTTCCCAGCGGAACCCGGAACTGTACGACTTTTTCAGGAACGCGATCGTTTCACCGTAGCCGACATACGCAGCCGTGTTCAGATGCGTCGAACCGCTGTCCTGATCGTACTTGCTATAGGACGCAAAAAAGTGCGGCCACTTCGGATCGGCCAAGAGCGGATCAAATGTTCGTCCCGCGCCCAGGAAGAGCACCAATGGCGACGGATCGGTCTGGATGGTTGTCAACGGCGACTTGTCGTCCTCCGCAGCCGGCGCGGTAGTGGACGCACTGCGCTGGGCCACCGAAGGCCCGATGTTCTCGATAGCATTTTGAGGCTGGACAGCCGGCGAGTCGTTCAGGCGAACGCCCTTCACGCCGGGCACGCTCGAGAGCACCTTCAAGGCCTGCGCCTTATCCGTGGCCGACAGGGAACCGCTGTTGAACGTGATGTAACCGTATTTGACGTTCAAGCCGTCGGTTTTCACCGACAGCTCGCGTTCGAGAACCGCCGCGGCGTAGCCGGCGATGAACGAATCATTCGGCGCGTCCGCCGCGTGCAGGCCGGCGGGTAACGACAAGGTCACAGCTGCGGCCGCTGTTGCGATAAAACGTCGAAAGGTCATAGAAGCCCCAGCTTAAACCGCCGAACGCCCGCACACCAATCGCCACTGCGCGATGCGACACCTTCGCCGATCAGCCCGCCGATTCTTCGGTGTCCGGCCGGGTCATGGCGTCAAAGTTTAGCAGCCGTGTGAGCGTCGCGTCATCCATCAGTTCCAGTTCGCGGACGATCTGCCGGATCGTCTTGTTCTCTTTCATCGCCCGCTTGGCCACTTGGGCGGCGTTGTCGTAGCCGATCTTGGGAGCCAACGACGTAATGTTCATCAAACTTTGCTCGACCAGGTCGGCGCAACGCTGTTCATTGACTTTCAGCCCTAGCAGAAGCTTGTCGACGAATACATTACTGACGTTACCCAGCAGCGTTGTGGATTCGATGAAGGCATCGATCAGCACCGGCATGGCTACGTTCAGTTCGAACAAGCTGCCGACACCGCCCAAGCCGGCCGTGGTGACGACGGCATCGTTGCCGATGACGCGACAGGCAACCTGGATCATGCTCTCACAGATGACCGGATTCTCCTTGCCCGGCATGATGCTGCTACCCGGCTGAATCGCCGGCAGCACCAGCTCGCCGATTCCACACCGGGGACCGCTGCCAAGCAGGCGAATGTCACTGGCGATCTTGCTCAGGCTGACGGCGATCGTCTTGAGCTGGCCGTGCGCTTCGACAAAGGCGTCTTTGGTCGACTGCGCTTCAACGTGATCTACGGCCTCGCGGAAATGCGGCGCGTTTTTATGGCCGGCGTACACGCGGGCGGTCAGCGTCTCGCAGACGCGCCGGGCGAAATCCGGGTGCGTGTTGATGCCTGTGCCGACGGCCGTACCGCCGATTGGCATATTGTGGTGCAGTGCGGTGCTGGCCATCTTCGCCCGGGCGACGGCCAGGTGAACTTGACGCGTGAAGCCGGCGAAAACCTGGCCCATGCGGATCGGCGTTGCATCCATCAGGTGCGTGCGGCCAACCTTCACGATCGCGTCCCACTCAGTCGCCTTCTTCCCGAGTTCCGTCTCAAGACGGTGCAGCGCGACGGCCATGCGCTCCACGCCCGCCACTGCGGCGATACACATCGCCGTGGGGAACGTGTCGTTACTGCTCTGGCCCATGTTGACGTGGTCATTCGGATGAATCGCCCCATCCGCCACCTTCGCACCATGGCCGAAGCCGAGCGCAGCATTAGCGAGGTTCGCGATCACCTCGTTGGCATTCATGTTGGTGCTGGTGCCCGAACCGGTCTGATAGACATCGACGGGGAACTCACGGTCGTGCTTGCCTTGGGCCACCAGATCAGCCGCGGCCACGATGGCGTCGGCCCGCTTGGCATCAAGCTTGCCGAGGTCTTTATTGGCGATCGCGCAGGCACTTTTCAACTGGCCGAAGGCATGAATCACGTCGGCGGCGACCGGGCGCATAGCGATCGGGAAGTTTTCCACGGCCCGGGCGGTCGTCGCTCCATAAAGCGCGTCGACCGGAACCTGCATCTCGCCCATCGAATCTTTTTCAGTCCGCGTTTTGCCCGACATCGCAGCCTCGCTTTGGGTTGAACTCTTCGCCCGCCGCCGGGCACGCCTATTGCATTACCAGCCTCTGCCGTGCGACACAACCTCATCCAGCAAGATCGCCCTCGCGGCGGCATCCTCGCTTCTAAGCGGAGACCCGGCGACAATGGCGTCATGGCCGAGTCCGATCATCTCGCCTGCCTTGAAGTCCGTGGCGGCAATGTTCCAGCCGATGTTGAACTGGCGGCGCCGGGCCTGTCGATTCATGTTCTCTCGCGCCCCTACGAAGATGCAGCCGGCGGCGGCGACGTGCACTACGTCAGTTCATGCGGCTCGGGCAGCATCACGCGCCTCATTGTCGCCGATGTCGCCGGGCACGGGGCCGATGTCGATGCCGTGGCCGGCGTACTGCAAAATCTGATGCGGCGGTACGTGAACCGGATCGACGCCCGCGAATTCGTGATGCAGATGAACGACGAGTTCGTCGAGCTCACAGAGGCCGGCTGCTTTGCGACCGCCGTCGTCGCCACTTACTACGCACCGGACCGGCAGCTCAGCATCATCAACGCCGGCCACCCTCGGCCATTACTTTATCGTGCTGCCAGCCAGCAATGGACCTACCTGGACGACAACGCCGACGATGGTAATCAAATCGGCAATCTACCGCTGGGCATTCTGGATCGAACCGATTACGCCTCGGTCAATGTGGAGTTATTCCCCGGCGACGCCGTGGTCTGCTATACCGATTCGCTTCCTGAATCCCGCGACGCCGACGGCGAATTGCTCGGCTATGACCGCCTGCTGTCGCTTGCCCGCGAGCTTTCGCGTGGCCAGACCCTGAGCGAATGGGTCCGACAATGGCTGGACGCGATTGATTCCATCTCACCTGGCAATCTTCATGGGGACGATCTGACGGTTCTGCTCCTTCGCCCAGACGGGACGGTCAGCAGGGGTACGCTCCCCGCCCGCATCGGCGGCCTGTGTAAGATTCTGGCCACCCCGTTTCGACCGGGGCACCCGATTCCCTGGCCGGAGAAAAGCTTGAAGCACCTCGGCGAAATCCTCCTGCCATGGCGAGGCCGACCGCACTGATCGGGCTGAGCGGTTGTCTTAGCCGCCAACCTTTCCTATCAGCTTTGGAAGAACTGCCAGAACGATCAGCGCCAGGACCGTGCTAAGGACGGCGGTCACTTCCCGACCCATTCCGGCCGACATGCCGATGGCCGCGGTCATCCAGATGCCGGCCGCGGTCGTCAGGCCTTTGACTTCGTTGTCGCCCGGCGAGCCCGACTTATCTTCCTTCCCTCGGCTGTTATGAATGATGGCCCCCGCACCAAGGAATCCGATGCCGGCCACCAATCCCTGCAGGACACGCGTCAGATCTCCTTGCGTCGCACCGGCCTGCTGCGGGACCAGCACAAACAGCGCTGCCCCTAAAGAAACGAGAATGTGCGTCCGCAGGCCCGCCGACTTACCCGAAGCCTCTCGCTCGTAGCCGAGCAAGCCGCCAAGAATGCCGGCCACCAGCAATCGAACGCACACCCGTGTCACGCCGGCGGCATCCGACAGGTCGGACAGTTCTTCTTTGATTGTATGAAGAATGGAATCAAGCACGTGCGATATTAGCGCCCGAAAGCGTCGCAGGTTGGCATTAAGCGGTGAAGGCGTATCGGACCACGTGAAAGAACACGGGTGCCGCAAAGGCGAGCGAATCAACGCGATCCATCATCCCGCCGTGGCCTTCAATGAGTTGGCCGTAGTCCTTCACGCCGGCGTCGCGCTTGATGGCGCTGGCCACTAGCCCGCCGAAGAAGCCCATGACGCAGATCAGCAGCGACAGCAGCCCGGCTTGCCAGGCGTGGAACGGCGTGATCGGCGAGAGCGCCATGCCCAGCAGCCCGGCCGTCAGCACACCGCCGATCA
>JAQGHK010000485.1 GCA_028288875.1 Phycisphaerales bacterium
AGTTGTTAACACCCCCTCATGCCCGGTCGAAGAGCACCGTAGTGGTTTTTCCCTAGCTCTTGCGCTAGGGAACCAATACGGGATGAATACGACCGAGGCGACATGATGAAATGGTTTCACTCGCTGAAGATTGCCCACAAGCTGACGTTGGTGAGCGTCTTCTTCATGATCCCCGATTCGATCATGTTGTATCTGTTCATCACCAGTATTAATCAGAACATCACGGTCGCACGGTTGGAGCAGACGGGCAATGAGTATCAGCGGGCCGTCGAGCCGCTCCTGGACCTGATCCCCCAGCACCGCCTGCTGGTTCGGCCAGATCCGGCTTTGCGAGATGCTCACGCAATTGCGGCCATCCAGACTCAGATCGATTCAGCGTTCACCAAGCTCGCGGCCGTCGACGGCCGGATCGGGCAAGACCTCGATTTCACGCCGGAAGGCCTGAGTAAGCGGAACCGCGAAGCGTGCGCCCTGCAGCGGGTTCGCGACGCCTGGACGAAGGTTCGCCTGACCAGCCAACAGCCCACGGGCGAAGCCGCGGACCAAGCCCATCTGGAACTGGTCGCCAATATCCGCGCGATGATCTCCCACGCTGGCGACACGTCCAACCTTATTCTCGATCCCGAGCTCGATTCGTATTACCTCATGGACACAACGCTTCTGGCGTTGCCGCAGACGCAGGATCGGCTGACGCAGATCATTGTCGACGGCGTCCAACGCTTACGTTCCCCCGGCGCCGCTCACGAAGAAAAGGTGACGCTCGCGATCGACTTGGCCTTCCTGCAGCACGACGATCTTGAACGGATCGCCAATAGCATTCAGACCACCTTGAACAACGGCAACCCGGATTACGGTCCAAATCCGGAGCTGCAGCAGCGCATTCCGCCGTTGCTGAACGACTACACCAAGGCAACCCGTCAGTTCGCGGGAATGATCGCCAAGCTTCAGGCGGCCGATACCACCGGCCTGTCGGAAACAGAATTCATGGCCGCCGGCAAAGCCGCCCGCGACGCCAGCTTCGCACTTTGGTACGCGGCCGACACGGAACTGGACCACCTGCTGCAACGCCGGGTGGATTACTTCGTCTATCACCGCGCCCGCAGCCTGGCCGTCGCGGCCTGTGCTGTTCTCGCAGCGGCTTTGCTCGTCACTTTCATCACCCGCAGTATCAGTGGACCGCTGAAGAAGCAGGCGGCCGATTTGCGTGTCGCCTGCCTGGAAGCCGAAGCCGAACGCAAGCTCGCGGAAGATCGCCTGATCCTGCAGCAGCGCGCCGAGGCCGAGCTACGTGCGGCCCAAGACCAACTCGTCACCGCCAGTCGTCACGCCGGCATGGCCGAGGTGGCCACCGGCGTGCTTCATAATGTCGGCAACGTGCTGAACAGCGTGAACGTCTCCGTGCACCTGATCAAGGACAAGGTCCAGGGGTCGAACGTCGTCAAGCTGACCCGCACGGCCGACCTGCTCGATCAGCACGAACAAGATCTCGGCACGTTCCTCACCAGCGATGCCAAGGGCAAGCTGATCCCGGGATACGTTAGCAAGCTGGCACGATTGCTCGGCGGCGAGAATGCGTCGGTCATGCTGGAAATCGACAACCTGTCGCGCGGCATCGATCACATCAAACAGGTCGTTCAGTTTCAGCAAAGCTATGCGAAGCCGTCCACGTTGCGAGAAACGGTGAACCCGGCCGATCTGCTGGATGACGCCCTCCGCCTGAATCTGATCGCACTGGACCGCCACGGCGTGACCATTAATCGCGATATTGGCGAAGTCGGCCTGGTCAAGATCGACAAGCACAAGACGCTGCAGATTCTGGTCAATCTCATCAGTAACGCCAAGAACGCGATGAAAGACCTGAACGACAATAAGGAGCGGTGCCTCTCGCTCAGCCTCTCCATGGTCTCGGGTGCCGGCGAGCATCGCCTGCGGATCGCGATCAAAGACAACGGCGTCGGCATTGCCGCCGAACACCTCTCGCGCATCTTCGAGCACGGGTTCACGACTCGCCCCGAGGGGCACGGCTTTGGCCTGCACTCGGCGATCAATGCGGCGCGCGAGATGGGCGGATCGCTGGACGTCTTCAGCGCCGGCGCTGGCCAAGGCGCGACGTTTACCCTCGACATCCCGACCGAGCCGAGTGAGGTGTCCGTATGAGCCCGCTTCGAAACTATCGCGTCCTCGTGATCGACGACAACCGCGCGATCCACGACGACTTCCGCAAGATTCTCGGCCAGGGGAACACCGACGCGGCGGCCGATCTGTCCTCCGTCGAGGATGCGATTTTCGGCGGTACAACACCCGCGCCCGTCATCGCCAGCGGCGGCACCTTTGAAGTTGACTCGTCCTATCAGGGTCAGGAAGGCTTCGCGGCGGTCGAAAAAGCCCGCCGTGACGGCCGGCCGTACGCCGTGGCGTTCGTCGACATGCGAATGCCCCCCGGCTGGGACGGGCTGCGCACGGTGCGCGAAATTTGGCGCTGCGATCCCGATATCAACATCG
>JAQGHK010000348.1 GCA_028288875.1 Phycisphaerales bacterium
GTGGCCTTCAACGGAATCGAGGGCCTACGGCTGGATAGCACCGAGCCGCCGACCAGCGGGGACTTCAAGCCGACACCCGTTCTTGCGTATCGAGAGTGTAGAAAGACAGGGCCCCGCATCGCGACCAGCTGGGCTGTTTTCGATCTCGCCGGCTACGAACTCGGCGGCGCAGTCTCTGAAAACCCGGCTGCCGCCCCGGCCGAACTGCTGGCGGTGCTCGATAAGCTGAACCAGATCGACCCGGCGGTGTTGACAGAATTCGAAGCGCGCTCGCTCTACGTGCGCCAGTGCGATCCAACGCAGGACGGGTTCGATCTGGCTTACCAAAAGGAAGTTGCCCTTCGGCCCATCGAGGCCATGGGGATATGGGGCGGTCGGCTTTGCGATGAGAACCTCGAGAAGCTTGCCCCGACAGTCGCCAAGCTATTAGAAGAGATCAACGGCCCGCGGCGGCTCACCCTGAAGGAACAGACAGAAGTCGACCGCCGTGCGGCCGAAGAAGCCGAAGCAGCCGCCGAAGCAGAACACCGGGACCGCCTTAACCGGGACGCCTTCGAAATGCTCATGGGCGATGCCCTGGAGGCATTGGGAACCACCGACAGACGCCGCGGTGCTGCGTTGATAAACATGGCGTTCGGTGTGCCGCGTCAGTTGCGGCCGGAGGTGCTGGCAGACTTCTTGGAAGCCGAAGACGACATCGACGAGGTCGCTGCCTAGCGTCTCGCCCTCCGATCTTAATGACGCGCGGCGACTGGCCACATTTTCCGCGTGTTCCCTTGGCCCGTTCCCGCCGACAGTCGGGGCGGGCTTTTTCGTTTCCCCATGGCAGCTAGAAAAAACAGGGCGGAAATTAATCATGACGTCTATTTCCGGAGCCGACCGAATGTCATTTTGCCGGCATGGCCGAAACGCTCAGTTCCACGCCGCCGGCGTCTGAAATGCTCACTGTAGCCGACGTGGCGGGTGATCTCCGAGTCTCGGCCGGCCAGGCTTGGGCCTTGGTCGATGCCGGCCGAATCGCCTTCGTTGACGTCGGGCTCGGCAAGCAACGCCGCCGCATCCGGATTCGCCGCTGCGATCTGGACGCCTTCAAGTCCAGCACAACGCGATCGACAAGCCCGGCAGCCGCTACGCTTTCGCCACGACAACCTTCGCCTTCGTCCTATTTTTGACCAGGCTGGTGTAAAGACGCTTGCGGGCAAGGTCTGTCACTGCTTTCAGGCGTTTTGTGTCGGCAAAGTCGTAGTGCTCTTCAATCCCGTCGATTCGATGTCCGCGGACGATACGCCGGGCGTTCACGTCTGGATGTGTTGATGTCGCAGAGACGTGGGTGTGACGGAACGCTCCGAAGTTTACGCCAGTGCGTTTGATGTCTAGGTTCTTTGTGGCCCTCGCAAAGCCGCGAGCGATCGGGTCGTGCGCCTTGATCGTCGTCATTCTTCCGGCCGCATCGAATACGGGCTTTTCGGTGAAGTAGGGCCGGCCGGCCGGCGTGACGAAGACGTACGCGTCTGGATCGCCCGGGCCATAGGCTTTAAGCGCCTCGACCGTTTCCGGCCACAATGGAGCTTTCTGAGGGGCCTGCGTCTTGTTCCGGACGGTGTCGAGGATCCAGAGCCGATCCGTGCGGATGATGTCACGCCAGCGGAGCAAGGCGATGTCGCGGGAGTACATCCCGGCATTCAGGCCCAGAAGTACCCAGGCCCGAACCCGGCCTTCGAGGGTGCCCAGGATGGCCTTGAGTTCGGCCACAGTGAAACGTCGCTCACCACGGTCTTGCTCGCGTCGGCGGCGCTCGGCCCGCTTTTCGGCCTTCCCAGCGATCTTAAACTCGTCCGCCCACCACGGCATCGTTTGCGTGAGCCGTTGGACCTCACACCCCCAGCGGAATGCAGACCGGGCGTTGACCACGTTGCGGCTGATCGCCCACGGGCCCCATTTCTTGGACCAGGTTGCCCGAACGTGGCGGAAGTGGACAGGCTGGAGCATTGCAATCGGCACGTTGCGGCCCAGCAGCGACACGGGATCCGGGGTGAGTGGCTTCCACGCTTCGAGAGCGGTGATGAACTTCTCGCAGGCGTTCTTAATGTCGTAGAACGATCGCGGGGCCATCTTGCCGGCGGCCATGACCTGCTGTCGGTCCACAACGAACGCGTTGAAGACGTCCCGAACCGTTGCGTCGGCCACTGGGACGGGCGCGGCCATGGCGGCAGGGTTCTCCTTAAGCGCAATGATCGCCAAAAGGTCGCGCCGGGCGGTTTCTTCGTCGGCCCAGATGCGCACCCGGCCGTCGATTTTCTTGCATACACGGCCGTCGGCCCGCTTGGTGATGCTCAGATTCAGTAGGGTAATGTTCGGCATGTTCGTCCTGATGGGTTGTCAGAACGGTTGTCACACACCGTGACGTCCGGAAATAGACGTCGTGATCCAAAACGAAAAAACGCCCGTGATTAGCGGGCGTTGTCTCGAAGTAGCACCAACTGGATTCGAACCAGTGACCTTGGGCTTATGAATCCCGCGCTCTACCAACTGAGCTATGGTGCCATCTCAAAGGGCCGAACAAAATACCCCGATCGGCCCGTTTTGGCAACGCGCTTCGGCAGGGCCGCTTCAGCGGCCTTGGACCGACCGCCCGAACCGCCCAAACAGTCCGTAAAAAGATCCCTCACCGACACCGCACGCACTGCCCGTGGACGATCACCTCGGTGTAATGCACCGCATACCCACGGTCGACCTTCATTGCTTTGGCGAGGGCCGTTGGCACCTCGGCGCTGGCCAAGCATTCCACCCGGCCGCATTGTTCGCAGACGAAATGCGGATGCTGATGCTCAGGCCCTTCACTCGCCTGCCCGAGGGCATATCGCCACGAACGCTCTTCGCCCCGGACCCGGTGCACCATTTTCTTGCGGGTGAACGTGTTGAGCGTGCGGTAGACCGTCACGGCGTCCGTCTGGGCCGGCAACTGGGCCAGAAGGGCGGGCACGTCCAGCGGCGTCTTGGACTTGCCCAAAATCGCCAGCACGCCCTGTCGGACCGGCGTCACGCGTAGGCCGGCATCGTGCAGCAGGCGGACGGGGTCGGTGGCGGCAGCGGGGGAAGCCTTCATCTGTTCTTATTGTAGCGAATAAATCGCCGCTACACGTGCCGGATCTTGTTCAACCCGTTCAGCGCCGCCACCTTGTACGCTTCGGCGAGCGTGGGGTAGTTGAAGACGTTGTTGATGAAGAACTCGACCGTGCCTTTGAACGCCATGGCCGTCTGGCCGATGTGGATCAGTTCGGTCGCGCCGCTGCCGATGGCGTGGACGCCCAGGATTTCGTGCGTGTCCTGATGGATCAGCAGCTTCAGCAGACCGTCTTCATCGCCCAGGAGCTGGCCGCGGGCCAGTTCGCGGTACTCGGCGATGCCAGCCTCGTACGGAACGCCGGCCGCCGTTAATTGAGCTTCGGTCTTGCCGACCATGCTGCACTCGGGGATGGCGTACACGCCGTACGGAAACAGGTCCGGCACGCTGTGTGTGGCGACGCCAAACGCATGACAGGCGGCCAGTCGTCCTTGTTCCATGGCCGTGCTGGCCAAGGCGGGGAAGCCGATGACGTCGCCGGCGGCGTAAATGTGCGGGACGGACGTCTGATAGTGTTCGTTGACCTTCAGTCGCTCGCGGTCATCGGCGGCTAAGCCGGCCTTGTCGAGGTTGAGCGTGCCGGTCGTCCCTTGTCGGCCGACGGCGTAAAGCAGCGTGGCGGCCCGCAGGGTTTTGCCGGATTCCAGAACGGCCGTCACCAGTGGTTCGTTGTAGGCCGTGCCGTTGGGCTCGACGCGTTCGATCTTCTGCACCTTCTCGCCCAGCCGCAGCGTAATGCCGGCCCGGCGCATCTGGTACATCAGCGCCTCGCCGATTTCACGATCGAGGAAGCCCAGCACTTCGTTACGGCCTTCCACCAGCGTCACTTTCACGCCAAGCGCCGCCATCATGCAGGCGTATTCGGTACCAATGACGCCGCCGCCGACGACGATGATGCTCTTGGGCAGCACGCCGATTTTCAGGAGTTGGTCGGAGCAGAAAACGGTTTTGTCGTCGAACGGCACCGACGCCGGCCGCGCCGGCTTGGTGCCGATCGCCAAAACAAACTTCTCGGCGGTGATCTGTTCCGTTTCGCCGTTCCGGGTGATTTCGATCGAATTCGGCGAGGTGAACGCCGCCGATCCCCAGATCAGCTCCACGTTGTTGCGATCGAAGTATTCACGCACCAACTGCAGTTCGTGATGGATCACGCGCTGGCTGACGTAGATCAGGTCGTCGATGGTGATCTGCTTTTTGATGCGCGCGTTCTCACCGAACAGCATCGTCTTGGACGAGCCAGTGAGATGCAGCACGGCCTCGCGCAGCGCTTTGGACGGAATGGTGCCGGTGTTGACGGCCGCTCCGCCGAGGACGTTACTTTTTTCGATGACGCAGACCCGCCGGCCGAGCTTGGCGGCTTGGATCGCAGCCTTCTGGCCGGCAGGGCCGGAGCCGATCACGACGCAATCAAATGTTCGCATGGTTTCCCGACGGACGCGGACGGTTCAGTCGCATCCTAACGGACGGCGGCGGGGCGGTCGAGAAACGCACGGAATGCGAACCGTTCCCCGCCTTTTACGCCGTCCAAACGGGTTAGGCGATCTGGTTGAAGCCGTTCTGCAGCATCAGAAAATCATTAAAATCGTCCACGCCGTCGTAATTGAAGTCGGCCTGAGCGTACGTGCCGCCGGGCTGGCCGAAGTTGTTCTGCAGGACGAGGAAATCGTTGAAGTCCACCGCGCCGCTTAAATCGGCGTCGCCGGCGAGCGTGGAGCGGATCAGCAGGGTGGTGGCGTCCACCGTTTCGCCCAGATAACTCGTCGTGGCCGAGCCCGAGAGGTTGAGCGCGGTTGACGCTTCGTTGGATCCAACGCCCCGCAGCTTGGTGGCATCCGCCGCCGCGGTGCTGGAGCGAATACCGCCGCCTGTCCACGCGCCGGCGGCGTATCCGCTGGCAAGCCATGCGGCGACCGCGGCATTGGGCGAAGACGTGGTGTAATCCAAGATGAGAGCGTTGTTTTCAAGGTTCAACGCCGCGCCGCCGGCCGAGTTGATCGAGATCGACGGCGTGCGTAATACCACGGCCGTGGTCGCCGGCCGTCGGAGATTGGCCACCGCTGCGTTCTGAAGCGTGACGCCGTTGAGATGCTGCGGGCCGATCAGCGTGGTCGTGCCGCCGGATGCGGTGAAATTCACCTTCGTGCCATCGCCGCCGAGATCGGTCTTCAGGCTGGGTGTTCCGCTGGTGACATTGACGGCGTCGACCGAAACTCCGCCGCCGCCGACGAATGTGATCCCGCTGGTAACGCCGCTGATCGTCAGGGCGTCCACCGCCGTCGTGCCGAGGTAACTCAGGTCGGGATTCGTGCCGATGAACGACATTGTTTTGGTGCCGAGCGTAATACCGGTGTTGGCAAAGGTCGCCGCGCCGCCGCTGGTGGCGGCCTTCACCAGCACGACATCGCCGGCCGCGCCTGTGTAGGTGTTCGTGGTGGCCAGCAGGCCGTTGCCGAAGGTGAGCTCGATCGTCAGCGTCGTGTTGCCCGCGGAGACGAAATCCAGGCGCGGCAGGCGCGAGGTAGCGATGGTGTAGAAGTCGTTGCTGGTCACGCCATTGACGACGTTCGTCAGCGTGATCTGCGTCGCCGACGACTGCGTCAGCGGCCGCAGCGTGATGCTGCGCGTGCCGGCGCCGCTGTTGGTGTAGGTCGTCGGGAAGACTGGAACCACCAGGCCGCTGATCACGCCGTTGGTGGTCGTGCCGATCGGGTTGTTGGTGCTCAGGTCGGTGTAGCCCGGCGTGCCCTGGCGGATCGGGAAGCCGGCGGGGGCATCGAGCGTGAACAGCCCGTTGGCGTCGGTGATGGCGGTGATTTCGCCGGCGTCGTAAATGCCGTTGTTGTTGCCGTCGGCGTAGATGATGCCGCCGACGAGTTTGACGTCGGTGTTGTTGAAGACGCCGTCACTGTTTTTGTCGATGTACGCCATGCCCGACGACGTGCCGCCGACCAGGGCCGGCACCAGCAGATTGGCGATCGGCGTGCCGCGGCCGGTGACCAGGTCGTATCCCGCGCCGGCGAGATAGCCGTGCACGCCGTCGGCTTTGTTGTTGCCGGTCGTGATGTCGTGGAAATTGCTCTGCGACACTTGATACAGACGAGGAAGCGTCTGCGTGCTGCCGTTCAGTGTCCCCAGCCCATTAGCCACACGGGCCTGGTTCGTGACCGCCAGGAGCCCGGCCCACATTGGCGCGGCGATGCTTGTGCCGCCGAAATTGTTGCCGTACCAGCCTGCGCCGGCGTCTGGATTATTGAACGAGTCGTACACCGCCACGCCGCTGTTCGGGTCGGCGGTGATGGAGACGTCGGGAATGGTGCGCTGCGTGGCGCTTTGCGTGAGGCCGGTCTGATACGCCGGCTTGCTTTCGAATTTGCTGATGCCGCCGCCGCTGCCGGTCCAGCCGGATTCGCTGGCGTATTCACCGGCATTGAGGGTAAGCGAGGTTCCACCGACGGCGACGACGTTCGGCGACTCGGCCGGGTAGCTGCCGGTGTAGGTCGTGCCGCCGCTGGCCAGCACTGCGCCGTGATCGCCGCTGGCCGCGACGAAGGTCACGCCTTGATGGCCGGCGGGCGTGGTGAAGTATTGGTCGTAAACGTTCTCGTTAAAGAACCCGCCGTCGGTGCCGAAACTCATCGAGACGACGCTGACGCCTGGCAGATTGCGGGCGGTGTTCGCGGCGGCGGATAGCAGATCGGCGTAGTTGGCGCTCTTAGCCTCCACCAGCACGATGTTGGCCATCGGGGCCATGGCGTGGGCCCATTCCACATTGAGCGCGACTTCGGCCGCCCAGGCGGCGTTGGTGGTCGTCGGATAGTTCGTGCCACCATTTTGATCGAGCTTGGTAAATGATGGCGGATTCGGCAGGCCCATGGCCGTGCTGAAGATGGCCAGATCGCTGGTGGCGTAATTCGGGTCGGTGCTGCTGACGAATTTCGGGTTATCAAAGGCGTCAACGATCGCGATCGTCTGCCCCGTGCCGTCGCCGACGATGCCGTTGAACGAGACGCTATCGAGGCCGTACGCATGACGGACCTGCGCCGGCGTCAGGCCGACGGGCCCCGGCGAACCCAGCGGCGTAGCGACCTGGCTGTTGGTGGTCTTGCCGGCGGCTTTCTTCACCAGCTGAACGCCAGCGATCGGCGTGGCCGTGGGGATGGCCGTTTTGACCGGGATGACTTTGACCGGTGTGACCGGTTTGGCCACAGGCTTTGCAATTGGCTTGCTGACGGCGGCGATTGTTGTCTTCGCCGGGACGAGTTTGTTGGAGACGACAGTGA
>JAQGHK010000511.1 GCA_028288875.1 Phycisphaerales bacterium
ACCTCCGGCGGCAGCGTGCCTTTTTGATCAAGCAACGCCTGCACGTCGCGAATCGTGGAACCCAGATCGCGGCTGCTGCGCGCGGTGATGGCGACCACCCGCTGAAGGTCCTGCCGTGTGAGTTCCGGTTCGCCCGGCAGCACCGTAAACGTGGCGACGCGGCCGAGCGGGAACAGGTGGCCATCGGGAGCTCGGAGTTCAAGTTTTGCAATGTCATCGGTGTTGCGACGGATGGCCGCCGGCGTCCAGACGCGCACGTCGATCGTTTTTTCGCCGCGCTGGATCTTCGTCGCGATGTCGCCGCCGAGCAGCGCGGTCGCCTGGCGGGTGACGACGTCGGCATCGACCCCTTCGAGCGCTGCTTTTACGCGGTCGACGGTGAAGCTGAAAGCATCGCCTGCCGGCGTGACGCCGTTCTCGACGGACGAGAGGCCGTCAATTTTGGAAAGCTGATCAGCCAGTTTCGGGGCGAGATCGACCAATTGCTGCTCATCGGAGCCGAACAGGTTCACGACGACCGGCTGTGCGCGGCCGGTGAGGTCTCCGATCAGATCTTCCATGAGCTGCAGCGGCTCAATTTCCAGGCCCGGCACCTCGGCCTCGGCGCGTTCGCGGACGGCGTCCATCACCTCGGCGATGGGCCGGCGCGGGAGGGGCTTGAGGCGCACGAAGAAGTCGCCGGTGTGACTCTCGGCGATGTCGCCACCGAGGCCGTAGCCGGTGCGAAGCGAGTAAGTGAGCACTTCCGGCTGGTCTTTGATGGCTGCTTCGACATGGCCGAGCAGGCGGGCCATTTCGTCGAGCGATGCGCCGGGCGGGCCGACGAAATCGATCACAAAGCCGCCCTCATCGATCGTCGGCAGCACGCCGCTCGGAACGCGGCTATAGGCGAAGTACCCGGCGGCCAGCAGAGGCGCCGCCGCCAGCAGAACGAGCCACGGCACGCGAAGTGCCACACCGAGAACGCCGTCATAAAGCCTGCCGGTGGCCCAGGCGATGCGGCCGGATTCGGGCTGGGCCTTTACGCCGCGCAACAGGCGCGCGGCGAGAATCGGTATGACCAACCAGGCGACAAAGAACGAGACGATCAGGCTGGCCGCCATAGAAAGCGACAGGGCGGCGAAGAACGCGCCAAACACGCCCACCAGGAACGCCGGCGGCAGGTGAATGATGATGGTCGAGAGCGATGATCCCGTCAGCGGCCGTGTGAATTCGTCGGCGGCGGCTAACGCGCCCGGGCCACTGCCGCCCGTGCCATGCAGCCGGCGCACGATGTGCTCCGACATGACGATCGCATCGTCAATGATCAGACCGACGGCAGCGGCCATCCCGCCGAGCGTCATGACGTTCAGGCTTTGGCCGAGCGCGTGCAGCACAAGTGCGGTGACGGCGAGCACTGCCGGAACGGCCAGCGTGGCGATGAGCGTCATCTGCCAGTTGCGAAGAAACAGCAGCAATACCAAGGCGGCCAGTGCGACGCCGATCAGCACCGCGTCACGTACGCCGTGGGCGGAAGAATTGATCAGGTCGCTCTGGTCGTACCAGCAGGTGACGGCGACGTCCTTCGGCAATTGGGCCGAGGCGCGGGCAAGCGTGTCGCGCACGCCGGCGGCGATGTCGATCGTGTTGCCGCCGGGCTGCTGGTAGACGTTCATCAGCACGCACGGCCGGCCGTCGGCACGGGATCTTGTGGTCTGCGGGGCGACGGCTTCCCGAACGTCGGCAATATCGCTCAGCCGAATCACGCCGCCGGGGCCGGCTTTGACGACCGTATTCGCAATCTCGTCGGTTGTTTTCAGTTGTGCGTCGGAGATGACCAGGTACAGCTTCGCCCGATCGTCCACGCGACCGGCGGCCGACAGCGTGTTGGCAGCGGCGAGGATGGCGGAGACATCAGATGCGGCCAGGTTCTGTGAGGCCAGCTTTGCCGGGTCGAGCACGACGTGGATTTCGGACGTCGCGTCGCCTTCAACACTGACCTTGGCGACGCCACTGACTTCTGAAAAAATCGGCAGCAACTGGAACTGGGCCAGATCGCGCAGTTCCGTCAGCGGGCGGGTGGGCGACGTCAGGCTATAAGCGATAACGGGGAACACCGTCGGGTCCATCCGCCGCACGGCGAACGTGGTGCCAGCCGGCAGCGCGGACAACATGCGATTGGCCTGTGCGTCCACCTGCAGGGTGGCGGCCGTCATGTCCTGGCCCCAATCGAAGACGACGGCGACCTCGGCGCTGCCGCGCGACGTGGTGGACTCGACACTGCGCACGCCGGGAATGCCACGGACGGCCAGTTCTACGGGCCGAGTGACCTGCCGCTCCATCTGCTCGGCCGGGCGATCGCCGGCGTCGAGGTTGATGCGGATGCGCGGGAAATTGACTTCCGGAAACAGCGAGACCGGGAGCGCCTGCATTGCTAGCACGCCGCCAGCGACCAGCGCGATCAGAACGAAGAGCATTGACCGCGTATGGCGGCCGGCCCAGGCGACGGCGTTCATTCAGCGCCCTTCGTGCCAGTGGCGGGTTGCGTGGCCGGCGCCTCGACGGTGATAGGCGTGCCGTCTGTCACTTCGCCATTGCGCGCAGTGATAATGATGTCGCCGGCCTTGATGTCGTCAGCGCTCACCACGACGTCATCATCCTGAGCGAGACCCAGCTTGATGACGTGCTTCACCGCTTTGCCATCATGAACGGTATAGAGCGTCCATTGATCGTCTTCCTGAAGCGTGGCCGCGCGCGGGGCGATCAGGCCATCGACGGTTTTGACAACGAATTTGGCTTCGACGAATGCGCCCGCAAGCAGAGGCGAATCCGCAGGCGGCGTGATGAAGGCATCAACCCGGCGCGTCTGCGGATCGATCGAATGGCCGACGTTGCGGAGCGTGGCGTGGAGTAGTTCGGCGTCGCTGACGACGTCGTGCAGGTCAACAGCTGCTCCGGCCGCGAGCAAAGGGGCGATGGTTGGATCAAGCCCGATCTTGGCTTCCAGGCCGTTCTGCGGCGTGATCAGTGCAAGTACGGTGCCGGCCGTTACCGTCTGGCCGGGCTGTGCGCTTAGCTGCGAAATGACGCCAGCACCCGATGCCGTTAGCGATTTGGAACTGCCGATCCCGCGGGCTTTCATCGCGTTTAACTGCGTGCGGGCCACCTCACGCGCTTGCTCGGCGGTCGTTACATCTGCATTCGTGGCCAGTTGATCATCACGTCGATGCTTGACCTGTTCCAGATTTCGCTCGGCAGCTTGGGCGGCTTCTTCCGCCTGCGTGAGCGCGAGCTGGGCTTCGGGAGTTGGCGTGATATCGAACAGTTGCGCGTCGGCCGTGACGGCCTCGCCTAATGCGACATGGACTCCTGTGATGATCGAATCATATTTCGCCGTCAGCGCGATCGCTTGCTGGGCGCGGGCCTGTATGACGCCATAGGCGCTGGCCGTCTGGCTAATCCGGCCCGCGTGGAGTTGCGTCGTTTGGACGGGCACGGAAGGAGTTTCCGCTGCAGTAGGCTCGGCCGGCGTGTCGGCGGCGTTGGCATGGCGAAGAACCACCCACGCCGTGGTGACAGCCACCAGGACGACGCTGATTCCAGTTGTCTTGCGTTTAAGGGTCATGGTGTTGATGGGGCAAAGGGCAACCGCACGCCGGCGGCAAGTTCAAGGCTAATGTGCGTCTGCGCCAGTTCCTGGCAAAGTTTCAATCGATCGGTCTGCCGCTGGGCGAGGGCGACGGCCGCGTTGTAAAACGACGTGACGTCGGAATTGCCAGCTTTCATCGATCGTTCGTTCGCGTCAAGAAAGCCCTGCAGGGCTTTCACCTGCCGCGTGCTGACGGCGATCTGATCATTGAGCGCATCTGTCAGCGCAACCGCTCGGCCCACATCGGATTTCGCTTCGAAGGTTCGCACGACGTATTCGTCGAACAACTGTTGCCGGGTGGCCCGTTCGATCGCGATGTTGCCCTGGTTACGGTCGAATACCGGAAGATCGATCGAGGCCGAAGGGCCAAGCGTTTTAATCTTGCTGGTGTCCTGATTCTGATTCAGCCCCAGACGGATTTTCGGAAACTGGCCGAGGATGGCGGCGCGCAGCGTTTCTTCCTGGCTGTCGTAGCCGCGGCGGAGCGCGACGAGGTCGATCCGGTGATCGGCCAGATTTGCCAGCAGGGTGTCAACGGTTGGCGTGTCGGCGTGCGATGGCAGTTCGATCCGATCGGCCAGTGTTACTGCAGTCTCCGATGAGACGCCGAGGGCGCGATTGAAAGCGACTTCGGCATCGCGCAAATCCCGGCGGGCGGCAGCGGCCGCGACGCGGGCCTCCCCGGCGGCGGATTCAATGGCGCCGGCGTCCGAGGCCGTGATGTCGCGCCGCTGGAGCGCCTGGTTGAACTGAGTCGCAATCTTGTCGAGCCGGGCGGCATGTGCTTCAGCCACTTCGACCTGCTGCCGGGTGGCCACGACGTCATAGGTGGCCTGCTTGGCGGCTTGGGCGATCTGCCATTCCTGCCAGGCGACGTCTAGCCGCGCCTGATCAATGACCTTCTCGGCGGCGCGGCTCGTCGCACCAATCGTCAGCAGAGATGTGATCTCCCAATCGAGCCCCAGCCCGTACCCGGAAACAGTGCCGGGCGGGTTGCTGCCAAACGGGACGTCAATACTGAAGGAGAGTGACGGGTTCGGCAGCAGGCCGGCCTGTTTCCGTTTGGCTTCGGCGATCCGCACTTGGTCGCGTGCGGTGCGCAGGGTGGTATTGGAAATGACAGCGGCGATAGCTGCCGTGTCGGGCGTGTAGCCGTTGATGATATCGAAAGAGTCGGTCTGCAGAAGCGGATTGCGCAGGGCGGCGATCCGGATCTTTGCCTCGTCGGCCGACGGTGGGGTCAGCGCCTGCTCAAGCGCGACATCAGTGATCGGCTCAGCGCGATATGTTTCGCAGCCGGCGACGCCCAGCATAAGGATGACGAGGCTACGCTTTGAAATCACTTCAGCTCGACCCTTTCAGGCGCTCGGTTTCCGATCGTCCGCGGCTTCTCGCCAGCGGCGCGGGCGAACGTGAACGCGATGCGAAATCGGTGCGTCCGTGGAATTGATACCGAAATGTCGATGTTCATCGCCCGGCAATACGTCTGCGTCAGCGATAAGCCCAGCCCGGCATGTTGGCCGTCGGATCGCGCGGCATCTTTACGCCAGAACGGCTCAAACAGATGGGACAGATCGGCTTCGGTCAACGTGTTCTGGTCGTTCTCAACGGCCAGGATTACTTCGTCCCCGACAGTTTCGCAGCGGATGGCGACGGATGTTGGATCGGATGCGTAGTGAAGAGCGTTTCCGATCGCATTCTCAAGAGCTGCCTGGAGAAGGGCGGGGTCTGCCAGAACAGCGGCGTCGCATTGCTCGGCGAGGTGCGGCATGTCGTGCCGGCGCAGCACTCGTTCGACGGCCGAATGCAAATTGAGCGGGCGGATTTCCAGCGTTTGCGCCACGGTTTCGCCCCGTACGATCGCCAGTAATGTGGTGACGAGCGTCTGCATCTGCAACGCAATTTCCCCCGCCTGGTCGATGGCCCGATCGCTTGAGCGGGCACTCGGAAACCGTTGGGCAACCTCCACGGCGGAGCGCAGTTCGGCAATGGGCGTGCGCAGCTCGTGGGCCACATCGGCGGTAAAACGGCGTTCGCGGGCCAAAGTGTCGGCGACACGCTGGAGCATTGCATTAAAGCGATGGACGACTTCCTTCAGTTCGGCCGGCGCTGCGTGCGGATCGAACTGGGCGCCGGGCTGATTGAAATTCACCGTGGCCATCTGCTTGGCCACATCGTCGAGTGCGGCGAGGCTGGAGCGCGTGATGACAAGCGTCGAGCCTAGAGCGGCCACCGAGAGAGCTGTGACGGCCAGCACGATGGCGATAGCGACATGGTCCATCTGGGCGTCCACCGCCGTTCGAGACCGCGCGGCGACGAGCAGCAACGCCGGACGAGCGGCCGGTGTGGTTGCGGCCGCCGGCCGGTCTTCATCTTCCAAGTCGGGCGTATACCGTAACGCCGTGATGCGAAGACGCGTTCCGGTGGGCGACATGGCGTCCAACGTGTGTCCGGGCTCGGGCGGCGAAATCTCTCGGAGCGTATCACCCACCGACGAAGCCAGAACCAGGCCGGCGGAATCGGTCAAACGGTAGAATTCGCCCGAACTGGCCTTGGCGTATTCCGGCAACGCGGACGCGTGGATATCCACATCGTATGTGCCGTCGGGCTTCTGGGTGACCAGCGACCGAAGCGTGTGAACGCGAATAGCCAGAGACCGGTCAAACTCGGCCAGCATCGTTTTGTGCAGGTAGACGAACAAGCCCGTACCCGTCAGGGCGGATAAGGCTACCATCGCTAGCGATAACCAGAGGGTGATGCGCCCGCGGACCGATTTCATTGCGGCCCTTC
>JAQGHK010000349.1 GCA_028288875.1 Phycisphaerales bacterium
GTTCACCTGCTCGCCGAGAATGATCAGCGTGCGTAAAGCCTCGGCAAATTGCCCGCACTTCCAGGCAAATACGGCCCGGTAGGACGCGACCCATTGGACGTTAATGTTCTTGGCGGGCGGATCAAGATAGCCGTCATAGACATTCAGCAGGATGTCCCACACGCCGCGGCGACGATACACGGTATCGCCGGCCTGGTTTTCCTTGGTCATCATCAGCAGCACCGTGGCGGCGTAGAACGGCACGATTGTGTCGTATCGCTTCGTCGCGGCAGCCTCACTGGCCAGTGCCATCATTGCCGGTAGCGATCCGCCCCAACGCGGCTGCAGGACCTGGGCGTACCCGCTCCAAGCGTTCATGTAATCAATTTGCGCGCCGATGGCCCGATCAAACCAGACACGCGGATCGTCCGCTTGCCCGCTTTCGGCCATACAGACGGTGATCATGCCACTGGCCGCTTCGGGGTAGGTCGGTTCCATCCCGTATGCCGCCTGGAAGTTCTGGCGTGCGAGTGCAATGGACTTTCCAAATCCGGCCCAGCCTGCCGGCGTGACCGTGTTCGCGAAGCCGTTGCCCCGCGATTCCCAGGCCGCCGTGATGGCATTGGTGCCACGCAGCACGGCAATGATCCAGGGATCGCCTTTCTGAGCTTCCAACTGATCGATCAGCGCTCCACGCGGCACCGATTTCTGGCCGGCCGGTGTCTGCATGTTGTCCCAATTGTCGACGGCGTAAGCCACCATCAATCGCCGATCAATCGGATCCGGCAGCGGCATCAATAACATTGGGAGAAACAGATCATCGCGCTGTTTCGCTAGCTCCGCGTTTCGGGGCGACAGTCTTGCCAGCGCGGCGGCCGCATAATACCGACGCAGCGCCGGATATTTGCCGGCGACCACCTTGGGGGCCCACCGATTGATTGTGGCCGTATAGGCTTCGCTATCGCCAGAATCTTTGTAAATGATCGCCCGGCAATAATTAACCAGCGGATCGCCGCACTTTCCGAGGGCGTCGGCCAACGGAACCATCGTGCTGAGCGACGTGTCGACATCAGTGCAGTAGGTCGAATCCTCGTTGGCGTCGCCGAATCGCTGGGCCATCAGCTCAAGGAATGCTTTGGCCTTGTCATCCCACTGCGGCGAATGCACGCCATCCGTGTTGTAGGTATCCAATAGGGTGTGACGGCCCAAGGCGATCCGAGCGTTCACCACATCATGATTCGTGAACGTTGCAGGCTTGGTGGCGGGATCGGCCGCCAGTGCGACAGACGCGGTTAGCAGCAAGGCGGTCAAAATGAATCTTCGCATGAACCCCCAAATGTGGATGCACCATCCTACGCCCGGGCGGCGGCTTCTGCGAGAAGGCGCTTCTCTTCCGGCTCAGGCAAACGGACATAGAGCGGTATGAGGGTGAAGGCGTCGGCGACTTCGCCCTGGGAAGCCGCCTCGTGGCCTAGTCTTGCGACGGCTGCAGCGCGGGCGGTCCAGGCGGAGGAGGCGGTGGCGATGATGCTGCCGTCGGCGTCGGGAATGGCGGCCTGGTGATACGGGATACCCTCGCCGACGAGGTGCACGGGGCGGGCCGATTTGGTCAGCATCGCGGCCAGCGTATCGAGGTGGGCGGGCTCGGCCTCGGTCCATTCGTCGCCGGCATTCGGCCGGGTGTAGCGGGCAGTGAAAATCTGGCCACGCTTGGCATCGAGGACGATGACAACGTTTGTCGCGTCGGCCGGGGCGTTGGCGAGGAGGACTTGGGCGGTTGGGACGGCGACGATTTTGGCGCCGGTCGCGAAGGCCAGCGTCTTGGCGAGCGTCACGCCGACACGCAGGCCCGTGAAGCTGCCGGGGCCGATGGAGACGTACACGTGATCGATGCTGGCGGGCGTCCAGCCGTGCTGGCGGGTGAGGCGGTCAATCATCGGCAGCAGCGTCGCGGCGTGTTGTAGGCCGTGGCTGAACGCTTCTTCGGCGAGAACGCAGCCGTTTTCCGAAAGTGCGACGGAGCCTTCACGGCCGGAGGTTTCGAGGGCTAACGCGCGCGCCATTGGCGGATGATAAACCACGGAGGGCACGGAGAACACGGGGAAGCAGAGGATTGAACGCCTACGCCAAAGTGCGTCTGCGCAGGCCGCCGAGCATGACGCCCGCGCCGGCGACGACCAGGCCGAGGCCGGCCATCTGCTGCGGATTTTTACCGCCCAGGAACCATTCGGACAGTTGGCCGGGCACGGGCTGGTACGGCGCGAATGCCGGCGGTGGGTCGAGGCGAGTCATGGCATACGGCGATGCGCCAAAGCGGTCGGGCTTGCCGTTGATCGGGGCGAGCTTCACGCCCTGCCGCGTCTGGTGAAGCTGCCGCATGGCCAGGCGTTCGGCCAGCGTGGCGTCGGTGTTCACGCGCTTCAGGAAGTCTTGATTGACGGCCGACTGGCGGTCGAAGTAATCGACGTCCTGTTCGATCTTCGCCAGTTCGTAGTTGTCGCGACGGTTTTCGTCGGCGGCGGGAATCAGCATCGCGCAGGCGACGATCGCGATGCCGACGAACGTCAGCGGAATCGTCCACCACGCACCGGTGCTGCCGGCCGGCCCGAAGGCTTCTTCAAGTTCAGGCGGTGGGAAGTATTTTTTAGCGGGAGAGGCCGGTGCGACCTTCGCAGGCGCGGCGATGATTGCCGGGACCGGCGAGGCAGGACGCGGCGCGGCAGGAATCGGCTCCGGCCGGGCACTGGTCGGCGACGGCGGGACGTACAACCGAGGTGCCAACGGTGGAGCGGCCTTGGCCGCAAATTTTTCGATGGCCGGCGCGGTAGTGCTGGCCGCGGCTGTCGCCGATTGGCTCGGCCAGACCGGAGCGACCGGAATCGCCCGCTTTGGCGGCACGGCGGGAACGGCCGGGGCGACCGGCGGCTTGGCGATCGGGATCGCTACGACCGGCTGTGGCTCGGCAGTCACCGCGATGCGCGTGCGAGATTGCGTCGAGGTCGGCGTCGAGGTCGGCGTCGTTGTCGGTGTCGGTGAAAACGAAGTCGTTGTCGATGCGTCGTCCAGTGTCACCACCGAGGCCACGGCGCGAGCCGTGGATTCTGCGATCGTCGCGCGGATTATGGTCGGATCCACAGCTTGCGCCGTGGCGTCTGGGGATCGCGGACGCGACGGGCGCGGCTCGGTCGCCGACACTTCTGCACCGATATCAATCGACGACACGGTCTCGGACGCAGTAACCGCCGCCGGCTTGGCCATGCCGATCGGGCGGCCCATCAGAGCGGCGACGACCGAATCATTCGCCTCAACCGTGACCGGCTTGGACGCTTTCATCGACGGCGTGTTGTCGGGCTTTTTGTGGATCGTGATGTTGAACGCATCGCCGAGCGCGACGGCCGTTTCCGGCGAGTCAGTCGGAATCACCTGCAGCGCGTCCGCGCCATCGGCGTCGCCCGTGAGGACGGCGGTGGTGAGTTCGAGCTCGGGCGCTTCTGAGCGCTGGTCTTCCATGCGTCATCGCCTGGGATATCCCTCGGACGGTTGCCCCGGCGACGCAACGTGCGACAGCCGAGACGCGGTCCGGTCCCGCGACTAGGTTGTTATCGGACGACTTGACGGCGGAGGATGAATCCCTCTTTCGGAGATTTGATCTGCAGGCGTTCATCCCGTCAGGCGGCCGGGAAAACGAGGGGGCCCATCACCCGCATCACTTCGCCCGCCACCGCGTCCGGCGGCATTGCAGTAAACTGCTTTCTCGCCGGATCGAAGGGTTCACAGATGACCGGACCGTCATAGCCGCGGTCGCGGAGGATGCTCAGTAGGCCTGGAATATCTACCAGCCCCGTGGAGGCGGGCATCGCGCGGACGAGGTCCAACTGTTCGTCCCGCGGCACACCGGCCACGCCGTCCGACAGGTGGACGTTGATGATCCGCCCGATGTCCGGCAATTGCCGCACTTCGTCCAGCGTGCCGCCGCTGGTCCACCAGTGGTAGGCGTCGATTATCAGGCCGACCCCCGGCCCCGCGGCATTGGCCAGGGCCAGGATCTGCGGGAGCGTGTAGGCGAACTCGTGGCGATGGCCGCGGCGCTTTTCCGTGCCCCCGATGAATTCCAAGCCCATGCGAATGCCGTGCGGATCCAGCACGGCCATCATGCGATGGAGCTTGCTGACGTGCGCGGCGGCGTTAGCGGCGTAGTCGAGCGTGTCGCTTGCCGGCCAGACGTGCTGATACGTCGCCCGGCAGCCGGCCCGAGCGACCAGCGGCGCGACGGCGGCGAGCTGTTCCATCTCAGCCGCGAATTTTGCTTCATCCGAATCCAGGAATGAGCCCGGCAGCCGAAAGAGCCCCCACCGCAGGCCGGCTTTTTCAATGACGGCCCGCGCATGGTCGGCCGCTTCGCTGGAGGCATACGCGTGCCGCGGCAAGTCGACGCCGCCGTAGCCGTGCCGCACGGCCAGATCGGCCAAGGCTTCGATCGTCGCCGGCTCGGCGATGCCCATCGTGGACCAGTTCAGATTGATGAACACGTGGCACCCCCAGAACTGTTTAACGGTCAAGACGCCAAGAAGAGAAGAAAGGCATTTGCTCTCTTCTCTACCTGGCGTCTCTTCTTGGCGTCCTTCGCGTCTCGGCGATTAAAGGCTCATCCCTTGTTCCACAGCTTACCGCCGTAGACGGCGCGATCGCCGAGCTGCTCGTCGATGCGGATCAGCTGGTTGTACTTGGCGATGCGGTCGCTGCGGGCCGGGGCGCCGGTCTTGATCTGGCCGCAGTTGGTGGCGACGGCGATGTCGGCGATGGTGTTGTCTTCGGTCTCGCCCGAGCGGTGCGAAAGCACAGCCGAGTAGCCATTGCGGATAGCCATGTTCACGGCGGCGAGGGTTTCACTCAGGCTGCCGATCTGATTGACCTTCACCAGAATGCTGTTGGCCGTTTTGGTGGTGATGCCCTTTTCCAGGAACTTCACGTTAGTGACGAACAGATCGTCGCCGACGAGCTGAATCTTGTCGCCGACGCGATCGGTGAACAGCTTCCAGCCTTTCCAGTCGTTCTGGTCAAAGCCGTCTTCGATGCTGCGGATCGGGTACTTCTCGGTCCACCTCTGCCAGTAGTCGGCCATCTGCTCGCTGGACAGGATCTTGTCCGGGGCCGATTTGAAGAACTTGTAGCCCTTCTTCTCGGCGTCCCACAGCTCGCTGGCGGCCGGGTCGAGGGCGATGAAGATCTGCTTGCCGAACTCATAGCCGGCGGCCGTGACGGCGTCGCCGATGTACTTGAGTGCGTCTTCGTTGTCCTTCAGATCCGGGGCGAAGCCGCCTTCATCACCGACGGCCGTGCTCAGGCCGGCCTTCTTCAGGATGCCTTTGAGGGCGTGGTAGATCTCGACGCCGGCGCGGAAGGCGTCGGTGAAGTTATCAAAGCCCCACGGCTGAATCATGAATTCCTGGAAATCGACGTTGTTATCGCTGTGATGGCCGCCGTTGAGGATGTTCATCATCGGCACGGGCAGCGTGACCGCGCCCGGACCGCCGAGGTAGCGATACAGCGGCAGGCCGCAGAGTTCGGCAGCGGCTTTGGCCGAGGCCAGCGAGACGCCGAGGATGGCGTTCGCGCCCAGCTTGCCCTTATTGGGCGTGCCGTCGAGCTCAATCATGAGCGCGTCGATCTCTTCCTGCGACCGCGGGTCCAGGCCGACCAGTTCCGGGGCGATGGTCTCGTTCACATTGGCAACGGCCTTGAGCACGCCCTTGCCGAGCAGCACTTTCTTGTCGCCATCGCGCAGTTCGACGGCTTCGTATTCGCCGGTCGACGCGCCCGAGGGCACCATGGCCCGGCCCATCACGCCGTTTTCGAGGATGACATCGACTTCAACGGTCGGGTTGCCGCGGCTGTCAAAAACCTGGCGGGCGAGGACGGATTCAATGGCGCTCATCGTGGCTTCCTTATTTGTGTTAACTGAGGCGGGTTAATGATTGTGTCAAAAGCCCAGCCAAAGGGGGCGAGTGTAGGGATACGCCGGGGTGTGTCAAAGTGCCAGCCATCGGACCGCCTCCGCCCGGCGAATTCACAAGGAATTGACAAAGGATCACCTCGATCTAATGTTTCGGTGCTACAACACGTCACTGAGGCTGGTCTTGGCCAGGGAACTTCACGGCGAGGGACATCAGATGTCACGTATTCCAGCGAATCGCGCGGCGTTGAAGCTGTCCGTTGTCGGGGCGATGAGCCTCACCTGGGCGATGACGTCCGTCGCGTCGGCGGGAGGAATTTTCAACTTCTCCGGCGCCACGCTCAATGGCGGATCACGCTGGGACGCCGCGCCGCGTAACGTGACCATCTCCGGAGGCAGCTACGAGCGCAGCCTCAGCGGCGGCCTGCGGTTCGCCATGCAGGGCACCAGCTACCAGGCTTACCGCGACCTGTTCACGTGGAACAGCGTCCCCTCCGTGCCGGACTTCACTACTGCCGTCAATCAGGCGTTCAATGCCTGGGCCGCGACGGACCCGGTCAGTGGCCTCGGCTCGTCACTCACCTTCGTCAACGATGCGGCAACGCCCGTCGTCGGCAGCAACACGGGCGCGGGCGGGCTGGACGCACGCGGTGCGGAAATCGACCTCTTCGGTTCCACCGATGCCGGCTTCTGGAACGTCGGCAATAGCAGCACGCAAGGCGAAACCCGCTTCACCTCCAGCGGCAGCACCCTGACGCTCACCAGCGGCACTACCGGCTACACCAGTTTCGGCATCAACGGGTCTGACATCATCCTGAACAGCAACCCGCAAGCCGTCTACTCGCTGGACCTGTTCCGCCGCCTTCTCACCCACGAGATCGGCCATTCGCTCGGGCTGGCGGACGTCGAAGGAAGCATCAACACCGGCCTGTTCATCGACGACAATTACACCGCCGGCAGCGCGGCCTCGCTGACCAACAACTGGGCCAGCCTGGTCAACCCGCTGAACCCCGGCGCAACCGCAGGCCTGGCGCGATACACCGTGGCGAATGCAGATCTGGCATTGAGCGGCGTCGATATCCTGATGGAATCGTTCGGTGTGGGCATCGGCCCGACGAACCCGGTGACCAACCTCGTGCCGCTCAGCAATGACGACTTCAACACCCGGCAGTTCCTCTACCCGCAGGTGCCCGAGCCAACGATGCTGGCCGTCATGGCCGGCGGATTGCTCGGGCTCCGCCGCCGCCAATCGGCCTAAAGGCACAGACCTAAGGAAAATCAGAACTGGTCCATTTACGTGGGCAGTCGCCTAAAAGTGCCTCGTCTTTCCGACGAAGTACCAAGGGAATGACCCTACAAGGAGGACCAGCTGTGAATCACGTTTGTACCTGTAAGAACGCAAAACGATCGCTGATGTTGTGGCTGCCCGGCTTGGAAACCGTTTACGCCGATGTATTGGCGTACTGCGTGACCGACAAAGCCTGGCAGGCGACGGCTGCAGAAAACCGGGTGCAGGTGACCCTTGGCGAGTGCACCGGGTTTCACAGCATCGTGGAAGTCCTGAACTTTCTGCGCACGCTGCTGGACGAGTCACTCGTTCGCGCGATCAGCGCCGCATGGATTGATCCCATGCTGCCCCAACCGCTCACGAACGACGAACTGCTCGTCAAGGCCACACCGCTGGTGGCGATGGTGACCGACGACAGCGGCCCGCTGTTGAGTCTGCTCAAGGAGAACCGCCTCACCACGCACTTCCAGCCTATCTTCTCCGCGAAATCGCTGGAACTCTGGGGCTACGAATGCCTGATGCGTGGCCAAGGCGCCGACGGCAAGATGATCTCGCCGGCCACGCTCATTCAGTGGGCGCAGCAGGAACAGCTGGTGTTCATGCTCGACCGTGTCTGCCGCGAAACGCACCTGCGCAACGCCGGCGCGGCCGGGATGCCGCGGGATTCGATGCTGCTCATGAACTTCATGCCGACGGCGATCTATAAGCCGG
>JAQGHK010000531.1 GCA_028288875.1 Phycisphaerales bacterium
CGTCAAAAGCTTTGTCCGATGAAGCGGACATGGCAGATACCATCACCCACACGTGGCAGACGGTCGAACAGGCCGCCGTGACCTTGAATGTCTCGACCCGCACCATTGCCCGCCGCCTGGCGAATGGCTCCCTGGAAACCCGAGTCGACGAGAACGGTCGACGCCTGGTCATGGTGCAGCAGATCGGCATCGGTGACACGGCCGACACCGGCAGCGAGTTGGCCGTCAGTAATGACGACAGCGATCTCGCCGCCCCGACCATCTCCGCCGGCCCATCGTCGCAGGCGATGACGATGCTCTCCGTCCTGCAGTCCACCGTGTCTGCCGCCCGCGATGACGCCACCGCCGCCCGCCGCAGCGCCAAGTGGGCCTGGGGCGGCGTGGGCTTCATGACAGTCGCCATCATTGCGGCTGCCGTGGTCCTTGGCAGCGTATTGACCCGTTCGTCCGTCACCACCGAAATGTTGACCGGCCAGCTCGTCGAAACGAAGACGGAGCTCAAGCAGACTCAGGCCGAGCTGATGGCCACCCGCACCGCCGAGGCCCAAGCCACCCGTGATCTGACCGAAGCCCGCAAGGTGGCGGACGCGCAGCGTCTGCAAGCCGAGCGACAGATGGCAGCCGCGGACGTCGCTGTCCGCCAGAACATCACTGGCATCGCAACACCCGCTGCCAAACCCGTAGCCGCCACGCCAACCACGCAACCGCAAGCCGGTTCGCTGGTCAACCGCCTGGTGTCCCTCTTTGGCGAGTGACGTTCAGCGTGCGATAGTCAGGCCAGCACGATCTGGAAATTGCCAACGACGTGCGAAGCATCCGCTGAGTAGCGGAGCAAGAGCTTCGTGCCGTCCGGGTTCGTCGTTGTGCTGCCGACGCTGGACGTGACCGTGTTGTAGACGTTGTCGTTCTTATTGAGCGTCGTACGGCCGGTCCGCGATTTGTACGGCGAGTGCTTCGCGTACAGCGCGGTGGTGAAGGCGTCGTCGAAGAAAAACTGCGTGGTGAAATTCGTCTTCACCGTCGTGCCGCTGACGATGCGCACGCGGGCGTGAATGTGCACCGTTCGCCCGTTGTACCAACCGGGATAAATCGTCGTGAACCGAACCAGCCCGTTGGCGTTCGTCACCTGATAGCCGCGCAGCCACTTCTGCCCCTTGGTATTCGCATTTCCCGACCCGGCCGGCTCATCGGAGTAATTTCCGTACGCATTGCAGTGCCAGATATCGACGAGGGCGCCGTTCACCGCCGTGCTTTTCCCGTTGGCCAGCTTCACCACACCGACATTCAACTTCAATGGGAAACCCGCCTGCACCGTGCCGGTCGACGGATCGCTGCGAATATCGGAGCGATCCAATTTCTCATCCACCCAATACGGCCCCTGCGTTTCCTGCGGCGTCGCGCCGACCACCGCGCTCGCGAGCTTCGGCGCGGTGATGGCCGCGCCGGCAAAGGCGTAAATTCCTGCGCGAAGCGCCTGGCGACGGCTGGCAACTGATTGAGACATTCCTGGCTCCTTGTTGAAATGCGTTTCGACAAGCGAGCAGTTGCGCTGGCGTGAAATTGCCGTCGCGATAATACAGCAGGGAAAAACGCCTATACCGTGATGGCGGTGATGAAGGTCACGTCACAGACTAGGTCGTATATCGCCACGTTGCCGCGCCTTGTTTGGCGTGATCGAGGACATAACGGAGACATACAAGCTGCGATCGACGGTCGCGTTTCATTACTCGTTTATCGCCGCGAGCCCAAGCACGGCCGGGGAAATCGTCTCGGATTGATGCAGACGATTTGGTTTTGAGCCGCGTGATAATTTTGTCGAGCGCCGGTTTTCCAATCGGCATTTCAGCGAGCAGATGAACATGCACTCGGCACACGGCGATCGCGACGGGCAAAGAGGCGCTTTGGTCGCAAACCGCCAAAATCGATTCGAGCGCGGTCTGGCGCGACTTAGACGTATTGAGCACTACTTCGGCTCGGCTCACACGCTTGGCATATTGATGAAGACCTGCATGTTCGCCTATCGGCGGCGGCTTCTTGTAGTCGCCACTGCTATGAATGCGATGATCTTTATTGCGAAAACCACGCGGGTCGCCGGGAAGCCATGCGCCGTAAGTGTGCCACATCACGTGCCACCAGGCATAGCCTTGACGCATGAAACACTTCCTCGATCGTTTACGCGACCGATAAGGCCCATTGATCAGCAGCTACGCTGCAGCGTAGCTGCTGATCATCACCGCGTGTTGCTGCCCATCGGCGTCAGCACATTCAAACGCCCTTTATCGAAGGTCAGCGGCACTGTCTTGAACGGCTCTTCCGGGCAGACCTTGGAGAACTCGGTGTAGAACTTGGTGATGATGGTGCGCGTCGCCCAGGCGGTGCCGTCGGCGAGGCCACAGATGGTAGTGCCGGGCATGATGCCCATGGTCTTTTCCAGTTCGAGCAGCATATCCAGGTCGCGCGCCTTGCCGCCGCCGGCGACGATGCGGTCGAGGATCTTGCGCATCCAGTGGCTGCCTTCGCGGCACGGCGTGCACTGGCCGCAGCTTTCGTGAGCATAGAAGCGCACGCAGTTGCGGAGCACCTTCACCATGTCGGTGTGCTGATTCATCACGATCATGCCGGCCGTGCCGAGGCCGAGGCAGCCGCCGCGGAAGCGGACGTCGTCGAAGTCGAGTTTGATATCGAGCTGGTTCGTGCCGAGCACGCCCATGCTGATGCCGCCGCAGACGCTGGCCTTATAGGCTCCGCCTTTCATGCCGCCGCCGAGCGTGTTGATGGCGTAATCGAGCGTGATGCCCAGTTCGTCCTCATACACGCCGGGCTTGTTCAGATGGCCTGACA
>JAQGHK010000575.1 GCA_028288875.1 Phycisphaerales bacterium
GGCCACGTCGCCGACCTGCACGGTCTTCCGCACGTCGGCGGCCGGCAGCATGCGGACGATCAGGGCGTTAGGGCCGTTCCCTTCCACGAGCGGCGGCGACTGCAGGTTGACGCGATATTTGCGGAGCTGCCCGTCCTCGCCGACCAAGTTGCGGACGAAGCGGGCGCCGATGCGCGATTCCGGATCGGTGATCAGCAGCACGCGCGCCGTCCCGCCGCCGGTGGCCGCTGCGTAAATCTGCCCGACCAGCCCCGTCGGCTGCAGCACGGCCATGTGTTCTTTGGCCGCCAGAAGGCTGCCCGTGGCGATCGTCAGCGTTTGCCGATTGCCGATCGGCCCGCCGGTGATGGTGGCGGGGTGCACCTGCTTGCGGATGTCGGTCGCCAGCTTGCTGTACTCGGCCGACAGTTGTTTCAGGTCGTCCAGTTGCGCTTCCAATTGGCCGATGCGGGTGATCAGCTCCGCGTTCTGCCGCAGCACTTCATCGACATTCCGCGCCTTCTCCGGCGACAGCACGTCGATGGCCTTATCCGGCGACGCCCGATTGCTCGCCCACAGCCCGATGGCCCGCACCGGCTGCGCCACCGGCCGAAACAAAGTCTGCACCACCTCCCGCACGTCTGACTTCGCCGGCGACAGCGTAAACGCGCTCAAGGCCGCCAGCAGAATGAAGATGAATTGAACGGCCGGGGATCGCATCGTTGGTCTTCGCAGAATGACGCATTGGCAAAACCAAAGCAAATGGCGATGCCAACCCGACGCGCGGCATATCCCCTCCCCGGCCGTACCCAGAGAGGTGACCAGAACGATTCGCCATCAGCTGGCGATCAGCGCGTCAATCTTCGGCTTGAAGAGTGACACCGTCGCCACGCCCGGCCCGCTGATGGTGCTGGCGAGCAGGTTGCTGGGCTCGCGGATGGTGGCCAGTTCAATGTCGCCGAAATGTCGCAGCAGGTGGCTGCCGTTGAGGAACGCGATATTCGGGTCATCGCTCGCCGTGAATCGGCTGACGCCGACGAAGGGTTCGATGCCGATATAGCCGCCATCAAAGGTGGCCGCTGCGTGGTAGATCGCGTAGTGGTGAATCTGATCCTCATCGACGGCGCCGTTGACGGTCAGATTGATTCCCGGTTCTGTGGTGTAGGTGAAAAGACGCGAGACTTCACGCTCGCACGTCGACACCCGGCCGTTCGGCAGCACGCTGGCCAGGGTGTAGTCGACGAACGCCTTGTGGCCCGCGGCGGTCGACGGCGTGCCGGCCAGGTAGGCGATGCCCTGGCGCGCATAAGTACGATCGAGCTCCCCGTCGGCGTTGAAGCGCACGGCCTCTACGCTCTGCGTCTGCGTGCCGGCCGGTTGGGTGGAATCGGTCAGCAGCAGGGACGATGCCACGACGATCCTATCGTCGGCCGTGCTTTGCGCGTCGGATCCGGGCAGGATGCGAATCTGCTCGCCCATCGGCTGCGATGGTGGAGCGACCCGGGGGAACGTGCGCAGCACTTCGCTGCCCGACTTGAGCATGTTCACCGTCGTGGTGGCCGGCAGCCCGCGCGGCAGCGGGGCGATCAATCGGCCGCTAATGGCGAAGGTCGTATCGACCTTGCCGCCGGCGGTAAACTTCTTCACCAGCAGCCGCTTGGCCCGCCCCGTATCGGACGTCGCCGAGCCCACGAACGCGATGCCGCTGACATAGATGCTGTTGGCCGCGTCGATCGCCACGTTCCCGCCGTCGACGCCCAGCGCGATATGGCCCTCCGTGCCGAACTTCTTGTCGATTTCCCCCGTCGGCGAAAACCGATAAAGCACCGGCCCCGCCAGCACCAGCACCCGGCCGGCGTTGTCGATCGTGATGTCCTGCGAGCCTGTGTCGTCCGCCAGGTACAGCAGGTTCTTCGTCGCGGGCATCCACCCGGTATCGATCGTGCCCGAGGCCGTCAGCTTCCGCACCTGCACGGCCTTGTTCGTCCGCCCGAGGACGAACGTCTCGCGGGAACTGGTGGCCGCCAACTGCGTCGAAACCAGCTTGTCGCCCGCGTCCGCCCGAAACGCCACATTGGCCACCCCGGCGTCGCCCCAACTGGTTTCAAGAAACGGATTGGGCACCACGCGGGCCATCAGCTGGCGAGGTTCCAGCGGTTCGGCGAGGGCAGAGGTGAGCATGGAGTAAAGATCGTCGCAGAGGTGGGAAATGTTACAATGATGCGTTAGTTCTTAGGTGGGTTGCCCACCCTCGTCGTACGCTCGCCATGCGGTGGGCAATGCCCGCCCTTACAAAGTTGAGGATTCGAATGGCTGCCCAATGCCGTTATCCCGCTCGCATTCGCATCGTCGGCTTGGCGGCTGTCGCGACCGGTATTGCTGGCATCACGTCGTCCATCATCCGCAAGGCGTGGGCCGAGCAACTGCCGGGCGCTTTGGTCGCGTTCGTTTTCTATTCCGCGTTCACTTTCTATATCTGGCGCGGGTATGAATGGGCACGGTGGGTGTTGTTCGCTTTCATCGCGCTTTCTGGAATGATGTGCCTGCTCTTTGGGCTCGACCAGAGTTCTGGAACTATGGTTACACATGGTTACCTGTTAGGCGCATTCGCTTTGTATCTTGTCGCTGGCATTGTGATCGCTTGGCCGGTTCGTCGGTTATCTAACCAATGAACGGTTACGCTGAACGGGTACTCGTGTCAGTGTTGTAGTATCGTAGGGTGGGCACTGCCCACCATCTATGCAGCATGG
>JAQGHK010000103.1 GCA_028288875.1 Phycisphaerales bacterium
CGCAGTAAAATGCGTTTCATTCTGGAGTAAAGCGTGCTCGGCCGTTCTCGTGCGTAGAATTCGGCATGCGCTCAGAGACCAATTCAAAGACGGGAAAGAAAGTGCCAGACACGGCCACGACCTATGAACGGGCCAAGCCCGAACAGGAGTCGCCGTCCAAATCACTGGAAGCGCCGACCACCACTAAGGGGAAACAGCAGGACGAGCTGGCGAAAAACGCTAGGCCGTCCTCCCCTAAAAACGAAAAGTGATGCAGCTTTAGTCAGGACTTGCGATTCAATTTGTCTATCGACGGCGCGATCGATACACTTTTGCCGTTGGATTGATGGGCGTTGGGTTGACCGGGTGTGTCGCCTCGCCGCGAGGGTCCCTGGGTCCGATTGGCTTTGTGGCCAGACCGGGACGGACGGGTTTAATTTTCAGAGGAATCGAGAGACGCCATGGCAAAATCGTACCGCGACGAAGCCCCCGAAGGGAACCAGAAGAAACTGCTGGTCATTTTTGTTGTCCTCTTGGTAATCGGCCTGTTTGTCGGATTTGTTTGGCCGGGTATCTGGCGGTAATCACCAGATCGATCGAAAAAAACGATACGCCGCGGTGCGAATGAAACCATTTGCACCGCGGCGAATCTTTTTTATGGCGTTAGGAAAATTACCTAATCGAACATCAAGCAAAGATCGCGTCGAGCATCGGCGGCAGGACGCGATCCGGGGCAAGGTAATCTCGCGCGACCCCGTAAGCCGCCGCGCGGTGCCGTGCCGGCTCGGCCGAGATCCGGCGAAGCCCATCGACGGCCTGTTCCATCGTATCGAATGCTATCACGCCTTCACCGCTGGGAACGTAGCGACTCCACTTCGTGTCCTGCACCACCGCCGGCCGCCCCGCCGCTAGATAGCAGCAGGTTCGGCAGCTGAACCAGCCGCTATTCGTCGCGGCGTAAACGTTCTTGGCGATGCTCCATTCGCCGGCGCTGTCGACAATGAAGTCCAGATACGCCTCCGGCGTGAGGCTGACCTCGTGGCTGTCCGTGACCTTCCAACCGTTGGCCAGCACGGGCTCCAGGCTTTTGTGGTTGCCGATCGCCAACAGCAAGGGCACACCGGGCACCTGCTTCGGCAGCGTGATGAACCGTTCGAACTCCGGCCGTTTATCGAAGTAATCCACGCCCTTGTAGTGGAGGCGCTTGGGCTTTGCACTCAGATCGAGCGTCATCACCGTTGTGTAAGCCGCATTGGCCGGCGGTGAGGCATCGACGCCCTTCTTCCACGGCGGCAGCACCACCACCGGCCGAGTGGTAATCCACTTCATCCCCGCATCGGGCAAGTTGCAGTCGGCGTGATGGATGTTTTCCGCGTAAGTCAGGTGCACGTCGTGGTGCTTGGACACTTCAACGTATCGCGGTGCGTTGGGCCCTTCGGCGTCCAGCAGGTCCTGCAGCCCCATCTGGTTGTAGCCAGGATCGCTATCCAGAAACACACGGCGGCACCGCGAGCTAAGTGCCGCTGGCAAGGCACAAACCCCCGAGACGTTCAGATACACATCGGCCGACTTCGCGACCGCATCGAATGCTTCTTTCGACATACCGAAGCACTTGTCCTGAAGCAGCCGGTAGTGCCACCGATCCGCAAGCGCCGGCGCATATCGCTCGAAAAACTTCCGGATGAACTCGGCGTTGTAGATGCCGTCGCTGCTGGGCTCGCGAACCGACGGGTTGTACGGCCAGGTGTTCGTATCTTCGTGGTAGTAAACGTCGTGCCCGAGCTCATGCAGCGCGAGCACATAGTGGAAATAATCCCAAGCCACGCCACCCAGCGGAAACTGGCCGACCATGCCGCCGACGATAATGCGAAGCCTTTGCGTACTCACGCTCATGCCGGCACCTTGTCGTCTTCCAGTTTCATCTGATGCTTGGCCATCTTGAAGTACAGGCCGCGCTTGGCGACGAGTTCGTCGTGGGTACCCTCTTCGACAATTTTCCCCGCGTCCATGACGAAGATGCGGTCGCAGTCGGCCACGGTGCTAAGGCGATGGCTGACCAGCACCAGCGTGCGCAGGCCTTTAATGCCTTTGAGGGTTTCAATGATCAGCTGTTCGTGTTGCGGGTCGAGCGCGCTGGTCGGCTCGTCCATGATGATGATCGGCGATTCGGTCAGCAGCGCGCGGGCGATGCTGATCCGCTGGCGCTGCCCGCCGGAAAGATTGCCGCCGCTTTCGCTCAGTTGCTCGGCGTAGCCGTGTTCCAGCTTATCGATGAAGCCGGCCGCGCCAGCGAGTTCGGCGGCTTGTTTGATCTGGGCGTCCGTCGCATCGGGCCGGCCGTAGGCAATATTTTCGCGGACGCTGGTCGGCAGGATCACGTTCTCCTGCAGCACGAGCGCGACGTGCTTGCGGACGTCGTTCACCTTCACCTGCCGCAGGTCGTGGCCATCCAGCGTGATGCCGCCCTGCCATGGATCGTAGAACCGCGGCACGAGGCTCAGCAGCGTGGTCTTGCCGACACCAGATTCGCCGACGAACGCGACCATCTGACCCGGTTCGATCCGGCAGGAGACGCCGTCCAGCACCTTATTGTCTTCGCGGTAGCCAAACTCGACATGATCGAGCGCTAACACCCGCGATTGACGCGGCAGTGAGATCGCGCCCGGCGCGTCTTTAATGATCGGATCGCGATCCAGCACTTCGAACACGCGCTTGCAGCCAGCGATGCCGGTCGCCAACTGCGAGGCGCTGCCGGTCAGCACTTTGAGCGGGCCGTAAAGCCTGTCGAGCAGACCCAGGAACGCCAGTAGCCCACCGATCTCAAAACCTTTCCCTTTCAGGTTAGCGATCGTCTGGTCCTGATACACCAGATAGCCGCCGTAGCCGAAGAGCGCCGACGCCGAAGTGGCCAGGAGCGTTCCGATGGCCAGCCAGAACAGGACTTCCTGCCAATGCAGGCGAATGTAAGCGGACACCGTCGCATTCACGGCGTTGTCGAATTGCTGATACTCGTCGGCCTCGCGATTGAACGCCTGCACCAAGCCGATTGTGGCAGCAGATCGCTGAATCGTCGTCGTCAGGTGCGCATCCACCTGTTTCGCCTCTGCCGCCTTGGTCTGCAGAATCTTTCCGTAAAATTTCGTGACCCAAAACAACAGCGGTGCAACCAGGAGCGAAATCAGCGTCAGCCTGACGCTCATTGATAGCATCGTAATCGTGATCGCGATCAGCGTAGCGGCATTGGACAGAGCGCTCTGGATGAACCCCTGGACGACGGTTTGCACGCCATAGGTGTCCCACGACAGGCGATAAATCGCGTCGCCTTGCGGCTGACTTTTGTGATACGCCAGCGACAACTGCTGCAGCTTGCGGAACAAATCGCAGCGGACGCGCATCAGGGCGCCATAGCCAACGCGGATGCCCAGCAAGGTCTGGAACATGCCGAGCAGTTCCAGCAGCATTCGCAGTCCCAAGAACATAACCGTGAGCCAGACGATCTGTCCGACTTGGCCGTGGGGAACTGCCCAGAAGAAACCCTTCGCGATCCAACTCGAAGGCTCGTGATCGCCGAAGACATTGTCGATCAGAATTTTGAGCGGATAAACCTGTGCGGCCGTCGCCGCCGCGGAAACGGCGATCATCAGCAGCAGCAGTCCGATGCGGACGGCTTCGCCTTTGTAATAGCCTAGGGCACGGAGGATCAGGCTCATGGCGGTTTCAGTTCAGGCCGCGTGTTCGGCGGCGGCGTGGGTGGAGACGGCGTGCTCGCTCGGCGCGGGCTCGTCGACTTTCTCTTCGGGCATGTCCTGAATATTGCCGCTGGCCTTCTGTTCCCGCGGCACGGCGACGAACTTCAGCCGGTCAGCCACTTCATCGATCATGCCCAGTACCGGCCGAGTGACGCGCACGCGGTTCACGAGGTACAGCGTGGCCATCACGATCGGGATCAGCGCCGCCGGGCGGCTGAACGGCCAAAGGTGCAGCAACAGCAGGCCGCTGAGCATGGTCATGCAGACGGTCAGGACGAGACAGAATTTGCTCATCAGCGGCTCGACGCGCACGCGAGTGAGCATCGCCCCGCCGCCGTGGATTTCGGTGGCGCTGCTGAGGCGGACCTTCACGTAACGGCTGCCGAAGATTTCAAGATCCCAGCCTTCCCAACCGCTGTCGGCACGGTAGCGCCAGCCGGCAGCGTGCACTTCCTTCGCGATCGCTTCCATCAGGTGCAGGCGTTCGTGGCTCTTGCTCCAGTACCGCAGCACGTTTGGCTGGGCCGGATCGAAGGGAAGGCGGCGCTTGGCCTTGTAGCCGCTGCGGGTGGCCTGCAACGTCTTGGCCCGCAGGCGGACGCTGTAGCGGGCCCAGCCCCGGGTGATCGGCTGCCGCCAATGCAGGTAGGCAATCAGCGGACGCGTCCAGAAATTCTGGTGCTTCGGCTTGGGCGCCTGATAGCTAGCGACGGCCGCGAGGGCGATCGGCGTGATGAACATCACGATGGCGACCCAGAACAACTGTGGAATCGCCACCCCAAGGAACGTGATGAACGCAGCCAGCAGCAACCATTCGATGCTCATCAGCATCGCGGCGACCAAGCTGGCCTGCCGCTTATAGATCGTCTGGAACAAGCCGGTGCCGAACACGCCGTGATAGATCACGTCGCGGCCGATCTTCACGCCGATCTCTTCGCCGCCGTAAATCTTGCCGCGCCAGTGCGACGCGCCCAGGGCATTGAAGTGATCCGGGTGCTTGTACTTCAGCAGCGCCTCGGCCATGCCGTAGCCGCGTTGCTGTTTGAGGTACGCCTTCACCGTGTTGCGGCGGTAATGCCAGACCAAAGCGGCCGGCGCGAAGCCGATGCTGTAGCCGTTGTTCTGCAAACGCCAGATGAAATCGACGTCGTCGCCGGCGGCGCGATATTGCGGATCAAAGCCGCCGACCTGCAACGCGTGTTCGCGATAGAACGCCATGTTGCAGCCGGGCACGTGCTCGGCCGTGCGGTCGTCAATCATCACGTGCGTCGGCCCGCCGGGGCTAAGACCGACACAGTCGGCCACCCAACTGCCTTCGTCCGGAATCAGGTTCGGCCCGCCGAGGCCAACATGCTTGCTGCGCTTCAGGCTCAGGGCGATGTAGTAAAGCCAGTCTTCGTCCGCTTCACAGTCGCTATCCGTATAGACAATGATCTCGCCCGTCGCGGCGTGCATGGCCACGTTGCGGGCGTAGCTCAGGCCCATGTTCTTTTGAACGATGTTGATGACGCTCGGGAACTTGGCGACGATTTCCTGCGTGCGATCGGTGCTGCCGTCGTCGACGAAGATGACTTCCATTTCGCCGGGGTAGCGAATCTTCATCATCGATGCCAGGCACGTTTCGACCGTGCTCGCGCCATTATAGCTGCAGATCAGCACGCTGATTTTCGGCAGCGTTTCGTCGGAAACCTGCGGCACTTTTTTGAACAGCCGCTGCACGGTTTCGAAGGATGCCTTCGGCGACCGATCGCGGCGGACGATGCCGAACGACCAGTCGGTGATGTGCATGCCGCCGGTGTACCAGTCGTCGGTATAGCTGAAGATGAACGTGCCGGCGAGGCCTTCATCGAACACGCAGCGAATGTGCGTGCCCAGGATCTCGGCCTGCTGCTCTTCGGTCTTTTCCTTGTGCGTATCGATGCCGTACTCGCCGAGCATCAGCGGCTTTTCGCCGGCGATCATCTGCAGGCGGGCGAGATAATTGCGGAAAACCTCTTCCTTGTGCAGGTAGACATTGAAGCTGATGAAATCGACGTCGCGCGGATTCAGGAATTCGGTCGTCGGATAGTTCGCGAACGTGGCCAGGCAGTCGGGCGCTTCGGTTTTGACGATGGCAATCAGCTCGTCGATGAACTCGACGATTGGCTCCGCGCCGACGAAGCGAACGATGTCGGCCGGCAATTCGTTGACGACGCTGATGGCGAACGTGGCCGGGTGGTTGCCGGCGGCTTTCGCCGCATTGCGGACGGCCGTGCGGGCTTCTTCCATCACCGCTTCATTGCCGATGAACGTCAGGTTCTTCGGCCACGGGACGTCGACGAATACCTTCATCCCGACTTCTTCGGCGATGTCCAGAAACCACTTGTTCGGCGTCCAATAGACGCGCACGCAGTTCGCGCCAAGATCCAGGATCTGCTTGAAATCGCGACGGACGTCGTCGGGCTCGGGATACTGCTCGCCGAGGCTGTTCTTCTCGAACGGGCCGTAGGTCACGCCTTTGACGAAGAACTTCTCGTCACCGAGACGAAAGAACTTTCCATCCCGGCGAATGCGGTTGGTGGAAGTGGTCGACACCCGGCGGCGGCCGGTGGCGAGCGGAAGCGACGGCGGTGCATCGGCGACGACTGTCATAATGAAAACAAACCGACGGAAATCATACCCGATGCAACGGCACGGGGCACGGACCTGCGGCCGTTAGACACGGACCACATAGGTCCGATAGTTGATCAGAGGGCAGAGGGTGGTAGACAGAGGGCCGAATACAAGCAGAGGGCAGAGAGGCCGTCTTCGCCTTTCTGCCCTCTGCCTTCTGCGTTCTGCCTACTTCTTCGTTATCGG
>JAQGHK010000605.1 GCA_028288875.1 Phycisphaerales bacterium
ACGTGATTGCGAGAGACCGTACGCCGGCTAAAGTAGCTAGCACGGCGACGGCAACCCGCCACCGGTTGATCCTCTTTCTTACCGCGGTCGATAGAACGAAGAGTTGTGCGGCTTTAGACCGGAGCGAAGCGATGCAAGCGATCGATGGCATTCGGATCGTCCTAAAGTTCAGCGACATGGGCAAGAAGTACCTGGAGGAGATGGGCGACGCGCCGCTCCTGCGCCCCGGGCCGTGGGGCGGTATCACGCGATGTGGATCGCCGGGCACCTGACGGTGGTCGAGGGCCGTCTGCATCAAATGCTGCAGGGCACGCCTAATCCCGTGGCACGATGGAAGCCGCTGTTTGACTGGGGCAGCGAGCCCGTTGACGATCCCGCGGCGTATCCGCCGTTTGAGGAAGTGCTGCGGACATTTAAGGAGTTGCGGCAGCAGACGCACGCATTCCTTGATGAAGTCGGCGAGGCCGGGCTGGATCAGCCGACGAAGTGCCAGCCGCCGGGGTTCGGCGGCGCGGGATTCGAGACGGCGGGCTCGGCGATTATCATTATCGCCGGCCACGCATGCGGCCACCTGGGCGGCCTGAACGTTCTCCGGGCCGCCGCCGGCAAGCAGCGGTTGTTCGTCCCTTCGGCGGAACTTCGCGCGTTCTGAGAAAGCCACTTTGGGCGCACCATGGTCACCGGGCCATCTTGTAAAAGCGATTTGGGTTACAGTTAGCAGCGGTCGCACAGCAGCTTGGAGAATGTAGCGCAACAGTTTTCGCGGGGCGGGTATCGCTGCCTGCGGTGCAAATTCTTGCCCTTAACTTGGATTGATAAAACGATTTACGATGCCAACGATTTGCGAGATTTCGTAACGCCCTTTTAGCAACGTGCCATCAGCGCCGTATTGTGCAGCCATCGCATTCAACTCATAAGCATCGAGCGCCGAGTGAAAAAAGACTGCTAGATTCTGCTTGTCAGGATCGGCTCGGATTAGCCTCAGTACCTCCAGACCGGACAGTCCCGGCATTGAAACGTCCAGAAACACCACAGCTGGCCGTTTCTCGCCTAGCCATGACAACGCTTCAATCCCGCTGTGTACGCAATCCGCCGTGAACTTGCTCGCGTTTAGGATTCTCAACATCAGCCGGCAGGTCTCCATGTCGTCATCGACAAGCAAAACGTCTACATCGCGTACAGCGGAGCCCATCTTGCTTATATCGAAAGATGAACGAGGGATTACGTGATTAATGTTTCTTAACCCGCTTGAGCGGTTTCAACCATTCTTCACCCCTTCCCGGTTGATGGGCATACTTATTAAGGCGGATCAAACGTTTAGTTTCCAGACCCAGCATCGCTTCGTTCGGCGCTGTCGCGATGGTGACGGTCAGCGGCTTCAGTCAATTGATCGACGGTCGGGTTGTGACCCAGGCCTTCGTCCCAACCGCACGAGCAGTGCAGGTGAATTCCATCGTTGTCAGTGGTGTAACTGACCGTGATCTCATGAGTCCTCAAGGCACCCTCCGTGCTTCTCTTCGCCGGTTTGATTATAGAGCACTCCCGGACAAAAACCGTGTTTTTCTCAAGCCGGCTTTGGGACGCACAAATAACGATCGCCGCCCACTCCGCGGTCGGGAGAGGTGCAAACATTCTGAGACAAGCAGAGCGCATTCACCTCATTGAAGCCTTCACAGCACCCAAGCGAGACCGGGCGGGGCGCTCCATCGCATTGCTTGATTTTTCACATCATCGAGAATGGAGCGATTCCCTGATCGCTACCAAATTATTCTGCGGGTCGCGGACGCCGTGACTTTGGGCTAAGAGCGCCTACGTCGCGACTCTTGACGGACTCGCGATTGTTTTTATTATCAACGCTACCTCTACTGTTGTGGAAAGGCGCGAGAGTAGCAACGGGCTTGAACGCTCCGCAACGTTTTTTCGAGTCTTCTTTGAGTTCCTATTCCTTTTAGCGATTTGGTTGGTGCCGACCCGGCAGCTAGTCGGTGGCGGGCTTGCTATTTTTTGCTGCCTGCTTGGTTGTACGGAGAGATTCTATGGAACGCTACGTTCTCAGGCTCTTCGTCGCCGGGCAGACGCAATCTTCGCTGCAGGCTCGGCACAATCTCGATCGCATTTGCGCGGATCACTTAAAGGGCAAGTGCGATATCACGGTGACGGACATTTTTGAAGACAGCGACCTGGCCGAGGCGCCCAAGGTGTTAGCAACACCGACGCTCATAAAGGAATGGCCCGCTCCGCTGCGGCGCATCATTGGCGACCTCTCAGACACGCAGAAGGTGCTTGCGGCGTTAAGTCTCATCCCGCCTGCCCCGGCGACATAATTCGACTAGATGGAATGGAACTGCCCATGCCACACAGCACGACCGAAAAACAGTCCCTCGAAAAGCTTGCCACTGGCATCCCCGGATATGACGAACTCTCCCATGGGGGCCTGCCTAAAGGGCGGACGACGCTTTTGGGCGGGACCGCCGGGAGCGGTAAGACAATTTTTGCCGTTCAGTTTCTGGTTGAGGGGATCACACGGCACAACGAGGGTGGTGTTTTCGTCACCTTCGAAGAGTCGCCCGAAGACATCCGCAAAAATGTCGGAGGCTTCGGTTGGGATATCGCGGCTTGGGAGAAGGCCGGTCGCTGGGTGTTTGTCGATGCATCGCCGCAGCCGGGCGACGGTACTATCGTCACGGGCGATTTTGATCTCACGGCGCTCGTCACCCGGATTGAGCGCGCGGCCAAGAAAATCGGCGCGCAGCGTGTCTCTGTTGATTCCTTGGGCGCGCTCTTCACGCAAATACAGGACGATGCACTTCTCCGTCGGGAGATGCACCGGCTTTCGGCGGCCCTCAAGGACCATGGGCTAACTACCGTAATGACGGCCGAGCGCACCAAAGAGTACGGCGACATTTCCCGCTTCGGTATCGAGGAATTCGTCGCCGACAACGTGACGATCCTTCGAAATGTCCTTTCCGAGGAAAAACGTCGCCGCACGGTCGAGATCCTTAAGTATCGCGGGTCAAACCATCAGGAGGGGGAATACCCGTTTACGGTGCTCTCAGAGCGCGGCTTGGTCGCGCTCCCGTTGTCGGCCATACAGCTTAAACAAAAGTCGTCGGTCGTGCGCGTCACGTCGGGCAATCCGGAGTTGGATGCGATGTGCGGCGGCGGGTTCTTCCGCGATTCGATCATTTTGCTTTCCGGTGCGACGGGGACTGGCAAGACCCTCGTGACCACGCAGTTCATTGAGGGGGGCGCGAAGAAAGGCGAAAGGGGCCTTTTATTCGAGTTTGAGGAGAGCCGGGAACAGCTGTTTCGTAACGCGACCGGCTGGGGGACTGATTTCGAGCGAATGGAAAAGGAAGGAATGCTCAAGGTTGTCTGTGAATACCCGGAGGTGTCGAGTCTCGAGAGCCATCTGCTGCGGATGAAAGACCTGATCGACGAATTCAAACCAAGCCGGATCGCGATCGACAGCCTCTCGGCCCTAGAGCGCGTTGCGCCTGTCAAGGGGTTCCGCGAATTCGTAATTAGTCTCACCTCGTTCATCAAACACCAGGAAACGGTCGGCCTTTTCACGGCGACGACGCCCACACTCGTTGGCGGCACGAGCGTTACCGAGGCGCACATCTCAACCCTTACCGATTCCATCATTCTCCTCCGCTATGTCGAGCTTCGCGGTGAAATGCACCGCGGCCTCATGGTGCTCAAGATGCGTGGCTCGCCCCACAACAAAGCGATTCGCGAATTCACGATAGACGGCACAGGGATGCATATCGGCGAACCGTTTCGGGACGTGAGCGGCATCCTTGCGGGGAACGTCCACCAGGTACGGCCGGCAGGCGTGATCCATGGACAATTGTAGTGGGCGCAACTGCCTCGGCGGAAGGACCAGAATTTATGAAGAGCCAACTCAGGTTCCTCATTGTGGGCGACGAGGAACAGCAACTCGCACGGCTCAACCGTCTTATCACCGACGCAATGCCCGAGCTCTCGGCGGCGCTAGACACGGCCGCGACCTTTGCTGAAGGACTTCAAGCAACGGACGAGCGAGATTACGATCTCATTCTTGCGGAGCTTAAGCTCTATGACGAGAGCGGCATCGATTTTCTGCACAAACTGCGCGGGCGGAACGTGCGGACTCCGCTCATATTCTTAAGCTGTAGCGAGGATGACGAAACGGCCGCCTCGGTCATGATCGCCGGCGCGGTGGATTGTCTTCCAGCCCAGCTGTCTTCGACCCGCTTGGCGCGTTCAGTGCGAAGCGCCCTGCGGCCTGACGTGCAAGCCCAGACCCGCAGCTCGCTCCGGCTCTGCGAGGCGAGCCTGCTGGCATTGGTCGAAAAAAATGCCGATGGCATGGTCATAGTGGACGAACGCGGCGACTTCCGATTCGTGAACCCTGCGGCCGAGACGTTCTTCGAGCGCTCGGAAGAGGAGCTTGTGGCAGCGCCGTTCGGCTCTCCGCTTGTTGGGGGAGAGACGACTCAGATCGATGTCCGCCAAAAAGGCGGCGCAATGGTCACTGCCGAAATGCGTGTGGTCGAGATCGTGTGGGAAGGCGAGCGGGCATTCCTTCTTTCACTTCGCGACGTGACCAACCGGAAGCAGGCCGAAGATGAAACTCAGCGACTGAACGTGGAACTTGAACGTCGAGTTGCGGAGAGGACCGCGCAGTTAGAGGCCGCGAGCCGTGCCAAGGACGAGTTCCTCGCCACACTTTCCCACGAACTCCGCACGCCGCTTAACGCTATCCTCGGCTGGTCCCAACTCCTCACTCAAGGCCATCCCAGCCCCGAAGACATTAGTCAAGGAATGGAGACCATCGCACGGAATGCCCTCGCTCAGGGCCAACTCATTGAAGATCTGCTCGACATGAGCCGAATCATCTCAGGAAAGCTGCGGCTCGACTTCGCCCCAGTCAATCTATCAGTGATCGTCGAGGCGGCCGTAGAATCCGCGCAGCCGGCCGCGGAAGCGAAGGGAATTCGGCTGCAGAGCAAGCTCGATCCCGCCGTGGGCCCCGTCGCCGGCGACGCTGGGCGACTCCAACAGGCGGTCTGGAATCTGCTGACGAACGCTATCAAGTTCACGCCGAGAGACGGGATAGTGGAGGTCACGCTGGGGCCGGTTCATTCTCACCTTGAAATCGTCGTAAACGACAACGGGCGCGGAATCGAGCCGGGATTCTTGCCTTATGTTTTCGACCGCTTTCGCCAGGCAGACAGTTCCAGCACGCGCGGTGAAGGCGGTCTGGGCATCGGGCTTTCCCTCGTGAAGCAACTTGTCGAACTTCATGGCGGGTCCGTCCGAGCCCGCAGCGAAGGCAAGGGCAAGGGTTCCACCTTTGCTATCACGCTTCCGCTTGTCGCTTTCGGCACCGAAGACGATGGGCAACCGACGCAACCAACGACAACGCAGGGCGAACAGGCGTTGGACAACGCCTCCATTCTGAACGGAGTGACAATTATCGCCGTGGACGATGAACCGGACGCGCGGGAACTGGTGCGGCGGCTACTGCAGAAATATGGCGCGACCGTTTTCACCGCCGCCTCCGCGGACGAAGGGCTTGAAGCGGTGAAACGCCACAAGCCGGATGTGATCGTGAGTGACATTGGTATGCCGGACAAGGACGGATATGAATTCTTGAGGACTGTCCGCGCGCTGAGCGGCAGATGTGGTACCACGCCCGCAATCGCGTTGACCGCTTTTGCTCATTCGGAGGACCGCAGGCGGGCTATGACGGCTGGATTTCAGGTGCACTTGGACAAGCCGGTCGAGGCGACGGAACTTGTCGCCGCCATCGCGAGACTGGCTGGGCGTGCGGGAGTCTAACTGATCTGAACCGCTACACCGAACCCGAATGCTCGCGTCGTGACCACAATACAACCAGACCTGGGGATGATGAGCCTCTGGAAGCCTGTGTTATTCAAAAGCACAGGAGCAGCGGCTGTGTTTGAAAGTGTTATTGGCACGCTGCTGACCTTTTCGGTGGGGTCGGATGATGCGCTTCATGCGGGCGGGATCACAACCGTTTGACGTCCCACTTCAGGGCTGACATTGAAGCCATGCTGAAGGAATTGGACCCGCCGTATCGTCCGCTGGTCGATCCGTGGACGGGCAGTGGGATGAACGCAAAGCATCGACCTGACTTCCGGATCAGGGGCATCGACTGACCTAAACAGGTGTTGTTCTACGGCACGCTTGCAAACAGGCGACCGATGATCCGTTTTAGTAGAATGGTCGGTAAGCCATGCCTGAACCGCTGACCAGTCTTCACTTTGCTTTCCTTTCTGAAGGGCTTCAGCGCCCGCACGCCACGTTCGAATCGGAAGAAATGGCGGCGTACCTGGGTGCCAGCGAACGGGACGCGCGGGAGGCCGTAGATCGGCTGTGGAAAATGAAGGCGCTTCATTCAGATTTCGCGGGCATTTTCATCGTCACGCCGTTCGGCCGCGACTTGCTGGAACGAAGGGAAACGCAACAGCACATCAATGGGATGATCGAATTTGGCCGCGATAAGAAGCCGCCGAACCTGACGATCGACCCCGACGCTTTCGTGCTGAAGGTCAACACCACGAACCCGTCGCTTCCGAAATGGGGACGCCTTGCCTTCAGCGGACAGATCATTCGTCGCACTGACTTCCGGCACCCGAACGTAACTGTCGATGAGTGGTTCCAGCGCGACATGATCCGGCACGCGACGGTCGAAGAAGTTGAAGCCTTCAATCGGAAGTTTGGCGAAGACCCCGAAACCGTCAAACAGCGGACTGCGAAGATTGGAGCCTTCCGCGCCGAAGTGAATAGGCGCGTTGCATCGGTATACAAACCATCCGAACACGCGGCGATATTCTTAGCGCTCATCAAGGAGTGGCAAGAAGCGGACAATCAGTGCCGACAACTTTGGCACCATGAATTCGCAATGCAGCCAATTGATGACGACGGTTACATACGCGAAACGATGGCTGTTCAACGCGCTTTGATTTTGCCGGTCGAAAGGGGTGACATTCTTGCGCGCGCGATCAAGACCATCGCCGAACCGCTGATGGTGAAGTCAGAAGGCTATGACCTTCCGACCACTCCGTTCCGTCAGTTCTTCATCACGCTGGAACGCCAGGACACGCACCCTGACGTTCAGTCGTATTTGGCGGTGGAAGAATTGGTTCAGCATCTGCGCCTGAAGTTGTTGCATGACGAAGAAGAAGAATTGAAGCGTAGGCCGAAAGGGTCGGCAGGTGCTCCCCCTGCGCCACGGGGGAGACAGCCTCTCCGTCGCCCGAACGGTTCTGAAAGTGTCGCTGCGTTCCCGGACGCTGTTTCCCCCCCTAAGCCCGACGCCACACCGAAACGTTTAGAACGAATCGTAAAAAGCCCGCTTTGGGAGTTCAGCAAACATCCATGGTTCACTGCGATCTTGGTTGTGCTTGCCGCTGGCGCTTGCAGCGTCATCGGACTTGCGACGTGGTGGCATAACGCGACCGACGGCGGAAGGTCATCCCAGCAGCAAACGACGCCAGCCGCGCCAAATCAGGTTCCGACGTCACAGGCTTCAGCCGTCAATCCGCCAGCAGGAACACCGACGCCCGCTTATCAGACTGAAGAAATCCTTCAGGAAGTCACGGTTGAA
>JAQGHK010000367.1 GCA_028288875.1 Phycisphaerales bacterium
GTTTTCGGCAGCGACTGCGTGAAGCGGATCTGATCCGGAGCGGCCAGTGCACCGATCTGTTTGCGCACGGTTTGGATCAGTTCCTTCTTCAGTTCTTCGCTCGGCGTCTTGCCGTCTCGCAGCGAAACAAACGCGGCAACGGCCTGCCCTTTCATCTCGTGCGGCATGCCGACGACGGCGGCCTCGGCGACGGCTTCATGGCTGACGAGCGCGGATTCAATTTCCGCGGTTCCGAGGCGATGTCCACTAACGTTGAGGACGTCGTCCATGCGGCCCATGATCCAGAAGTAGCCATTCTCATCGCGCCGCGCGCCGTCGCCGGTGAAGTACATGCCAGGCACGTCGCTCCAGTAGGTCTTGGCGTAGCGCTCGGGGTCTTTGTAAATACCCCGCAGCATGCTCGGCCACGGCTTGCGGATGACGAGCAGGCCGCCCTGATTCGGGCCGAGTTCCTTGCCTTCGCGATCGACGACGGCCGCATCCACACCGAAGAATGGCAGCGTGGCCGTGCCGGGCTTGAGCGGGGTCGCGCCGGGCAGCGGCGTGATCATGTGGGCACCGGTTTCGGTCTGCCACCACGTGTCCATGATCGGACATTTCTCATGGCCGATGACGGTGTGGTACCACATCCAGGCTTCGGGATTGATCGGCTCGCCGACGGTGCCGAGCACGCGCAGCGACGACAGATCGTGCTTGTCGACCAATTCCCGCCCGGCCCGCATGAAGGCGCGGATGGCCGTGGGCGCCGTGTAGAAAATCGTGGGCTTGTGCCGCTCGGTCAGCGCCCAGAAGCGGCTGAAATCGGGATAGTTTGGTGCGCCTTCGTAGCACATCACCGTCGCACCGTTCAGCAGCGGGCCGTAGACCAGATAGCTGTGGCCGGTGATCCAGCCGATGTCGGCGGTGCACCAGTAGATGTCGTTTTCGTGCACGTCGAACACGTACTTCGTCGTCACGTACGTCCCGACCATGTAGCCGCCGGTCGTGTGCAGGATGCCTTTGGGCGTGCCGGTGCTGCCACTGGTGTAGAGAATGAAGAGCGGGTCTTCCGCGTCCATCTCTTCGGCGGGGCAAGTAGAGGATTGGCCGGCGACGGCGTCGTGCCACCAGATATCTCGGCCCGGTTCCATCGCAGGATGTTCATCGGTCCGCTGCAGAACGATCACGGTCTTAACGACGTCCGTCGTCTTGAGCGCTGCATCGACGTTCTTTTTGAGCGGAACGACCTGCCCGCGACGGTAGCCGCCATCGGCGGTGATCAAGACGGCGCTCTGCGCGTCTTTCACCCGGTCGGCGATTGCCTGGCTGCTGAAGCCGCCGAAGATCACACTGTGGACCGCGCCAATGCGGGCGCACGCCAGCATGGCGACGAGCGCCTCCGGCACCAGCGGCAGGTAGATCGTGACGCGGTCGCCCTTCTTAACGCCCTTGGCCTTTAGCGCATTGGCGAACTGATTCACCTGCTCCGCAAGCTGGTTGTACGTAATCTTGCGGACTTCGCCGCCCGCGCCTGGGGCGGTTTCGATTTCGCCCTCGAACAGGATCGCGACCTTGTCACCGCGGCCTTGGCGGATGTGCCGATCGACGCAGTTGGCGGCCAGATTCGTCTTGCCATCGACGAACCACTTGGCGTTCGGAACCTGCCAGTCCAGCACTTTGGACCATGGTTTGGACCAGTCCAGTTCATTGGCGATGGGCGGCCAGAACGTTTCGGGCGAATCAATCGATTGTTTCCACTTCGATTGGTAATCGTCCATCGACTTGATGTAGGCCTTGGCACTGGCTTCCGCGGGTGGCGGGAACAGGCGCGTTTCGGTCTGGGCGGATTCGATGCTTTTTTCGACTGCTTTAGATTCCGACACTTCAGCTCCTCCGGTGTGACAGAGCGCCACGCGCGGGAGTATAACAGCATGGCCGCCGGTTTCAGCCAGCGGGCAGAGGGTTTTTGGAGGGCATTTCATGGCACGAAACGCACGGCTGGGCTTAGTCTTCTTTTTTATCTACGCCGCCATCTACACCGGATTCGTTGCGATTTGCACATTTCGCTATGACTGGATGGGCACGATCGTCTTTGCCGGCCTGAACTTGGCGGTAGTGTACGGCATGGGATTAATCGCCTTGGCGGTCGTCATGGCGGTCATCTACATGCTGATGTGCAAGCCGGAGGAACCGCCGTCGGCGACAGCAGTAGCGAACGAAGTCGGTTCTCGCGGCGGACCGGCATTGTCGGCCCATGCGACGACCGGTCGCTGAGTACTCAACCTGTATTGATACGGAATAAGTCGGCCGATTCGATTGGCCAGTTCTTCGGATGCCCTCACCCTAACCCTCCTCCGGCGATACCGGGAGAGGGATCAGAGACATGCCAACACACACTTCCTATCTCGCCATTACGATTTTTCTGGCGTTCGTCGGTTTCACGCTCGGCCTGAGCTTCTGGCTCGGTCGCAAGGCGAAGACCGCCGGCGGGTATTTCGCGGCGCACGGCGAAATCGGCTGGTTTGTGAACGGAATCGCGTTTGCGGGCGATTACCTGTCGGCCGCCAGCTTCTTGGGCATCTGCGGGATGATCGCCTTTTATGGGTACGACGGGTTTCTCTATTCCATCGGCTTTCTCGCCGGCTGGGTGGTGGCACTTTTCGTGATCGCCGAGCCGATCAAGCGGCTGGGTCGCTATACGTTTGCCGATGCGCTGGATAGCAAATTCAATAGCCGCGGTATTCGACTGGCGGCGGCAATATCCACGCTGGTCGTATCGATGTTTTACCTGATTCCACAGATGGTCGGTGCGGGCTCGCTACTGAAGGCGCTTCTCGCTCTGCCGGCGCATGATTGGCATGGAATCGATCTGAATCACACCATTGGCGTTTTCGTGGTGGGCAGCGTCGTCATCCTGATCGTCACCACTGCCGGCATGGTCAGTACGACGTGGGTGCAGTTCATCAAAGGGTCGATGCTCGTCGTATTTTGCGCGGTTCTCGTGGTCGCGATCCTCGTCCGCGGCATCAGTGTCACGAAGCCAACGGTGCCCGTCGTTGCGGCGACCAGCTTGCCGGCAACCACCGCGCCAGCAGTGGCAGCCAAGCCGACGTCCATCGTGCGATTGCCAGACGGAGCCTTGCAGACCGGCGGGATGTCGCCGACAGGGTTTATCGCAGCGTTTGATGACATGGGAATCGCCTCGTCCGTGAAAGCGGCGGGGAAACCCGTCTACGCGACCGGCCATGTCGAGGGCAAAGACTTTCTGATGCCCGGTAACTACTACAAGGGCATTCGCTCGTCTGAACTGGTGAAAAAACTCGATTTTGTTTCACTCATGCTCGCATTGTTTTGCGGCACGGCGAGCCTGCCCCACATTCTCATCCGTTATTACACCGTTAAAGATGCTGCGGCCGCTCGGAAGTCGACGGTCGTCGGCATCGCTGCGATCGGCTTCTTCTACGTATTAACACTGTTCATCGGGCTTGGCGCGATGGTCAATGGCAACTTAGATCCCGTCGACAGCAACATGGCTGCCCCGCTTCTCGCCCATACGTTTGGCGATCTGCCGTTCGCCCTGATCACCGCCATCGCGTTTACCACCGTGCTCGGCACGGTCAGCGGCCTCATTCTGGCTTCCGCTGGCGCAATCGCCCATGACCTCGCCGGCCTGATCGTCCGAGAGAAGCTCGACGGCGTGCAGCAGGTTAAAGTCGCCAAGATCGCCAGCGTTGGCGTGGGGCTTGTGGCCATCGTGCTGGGGGTGCTTTTCAGCAAGTTCAACGTCACCTTTCTGGTCGGCTGGGCGTTCAATGTCGCTGCAAGCGCGAATTTGCCAGCAATCGTAATGCTGCTGTTCTGGAGACGCACGACCAAGCAGGGGATGATCGCGAGCATTCTGGTCGGCTGTTTTGGCTCCGTTGGTTGGCTGCTCCTGACCAAAGAAGCATTTGTAAATGTGTATGGCCAAGCGACCAGCGTCGGTGTTATGCCGTTCAGTCAGCCGGGCATTGTGACAATCCCGCTCGCGTTCATCGTGCTCATCGTCGTTTCTTTGCTCACCAAGCCCTATTCCGGCCGCGCTTTGGACCGCGTTACCGCTTAAGGCCAACCAGCGGGCCGCCCCGCGTCTATTTATCGCACCGTGCGCCAAGTCCTTAACCCACCCCCGCTCGCCAACCGATAAGGCAGGTAAGCCCATCCGTCTGTGCGGCGTCATTTGGACGCATGCGCCGGGTGCGCGGGTTGTAAGGCCTCGGCCGGGTGGATATGTATGTCGCAAGCAACGATGGGACTATCCGTGTCGAACCCTCCCGCCAATCGGCCTCAACCGATTGTGCCTGCATCAGTTATGACAGAACCAACCTACGACGAAACGATCATTCGCCCGAAGCGCGGCTTCATCGGCGTCGATTGGGCGGAACTGATCAAGCACCGCGAACTGCTGTACTTCCTCGTCTGGCGTGACGTGAAGATCAAATACAAGCAGGCGATCTTCGGCCCGGTCTGGGCGATCGTCGTCCCGCTCGTCCAAGTCATCATCTATACGCTCATCGGTATTCTAATGGGCCTGTCGAGCCGCGTGCAGGGCAACGTGCCATACACGGTTTACATCTACGCGGCCCTGTTGCCTTGGCTGTTCATCAACACTGCCATCAGCGGTGGCGGCATGTCGCTGGTAAGTAACCAGGCGCTACTGTCCAAAATTTACATGCCCCGCCTGTTCATTCCGACGGCCGTCATTGGCTCGGCGATCGTGGACATGCTGCTGTCGATGATCGTTTTCTTCGGCCTGATCGGCTTCTTCGTCGCCAAGACGCATGGCCACTTCATGCCGAGCTGGCATGTCGTTTTCCTGCCGGCTTTGTTCCTGCTGCTGGTCACGTCGGCCTTGGGCATCACGTACCTCCTGTCAGCCCTGACGGTGATGTTCCGCGATCTGAAGTTCATCATCCCGTTCATCACGCAGCTAGGCATCTGGCTGACGGCCGTGAACTACCCGCAGGCGTTCTTTATCTTCAAACATGCTGACGGCACGGTGACCGATTACCGTCCGTGGCTCATGCTCAACCCGTTCGCCGGCATCATCCAGAGCTTCCGCTGGGCCATTGTGGGCGAAGAACTGCAGACGAGTCAGCTGATGGCGTCGATCGCCTGGGCACTGGTGCTCCTCGTCGGCGGGCTAATGTACTTCAAGCGTGTTGAACGCCGGTTTGCCGATATCGCATAAGTGGGCCTTCGCCTGTTCCCTGGTCCCTAAGGCCTAAGGCCTCGACAGCGAGTTGATTATGTCCAAGCCCGCCATCAGCGTTGAAAACATCTGCAAGGCCTACCGCATTGGTCTGGCCACGAAGCCTGAGTCGCTCAAGCACCATGCGCAGCAGTTCCTGCGCAACCCGCTCGGGCCGCTGAAGAACCTGCGCAAGTTCAACGAAGACTATTCCGACGACGCCGAAGACATTTACTGGGCCCTCAAGGACGTCAGCTTCGACGTCCAGCGCGGCGAAGTGCTTGGCCTGATCGGCCGCAACGGCGCGGGCAAGTCCACGCTGCTCAAAGTGCTCTCCCGCATCGTCGAACCAACGAGTGGTCGTGCCGTCATGCGGGGCAGGGTCAGCTCCCTGCTGGAGGTCGGCACCGGCTTCCACCCGGAACTAACCGGCCGAGAAAACGTTTATCTCAATGGCGCGATCCTTGGCATGCGTCGCGAAGAAATTAAGCGCAAGTTCGATCAGATCGTCGAATTCTCCGAAGTCGGGAAGTTCCTCGATACGCAGGTGAAGCGCTATTCGTCCGGCATGTACGTCCGCCTGGCCTTCAGCGTCGCGGCGCATCTTGATCCTGAGATCATGATCGTCGACGAAGTGCTGGCCGTGGGCGATCAGGCGTTCCAGCAGAAGTGCCTTGGCAAGATGAACGACGTGGTGAAACAGGGCCGCACGGTCGTGTTCGTCAGCCACTCGATGGACGCGGTCGCCTCGCTGTGCACCACCGTCATCCACATGAAAAAGGGCCGCCCTAGCGCGAAGCTTTCGATGGAAGAAGGCGTTCGCAGCTACCTCGATGAGGCCAGCGCCAGCGACAACCTTCCGCTCGATAAAAAGCCTCGCTCGCAGAGCCAGCCGCACGACCCGATCTTCCACAAGCTGGCGATCCGCAGCGACGCTGGCGAGAGCATCACGGTCCCCGCGGGCGGCCGTGTGTTCTTCGATGTGACGATGAAAAACTTCGCCGACGTCCCCGGCAACCTCACCCTCGGCGTCGGCCTGAGCAACAGCCGCGGCCAGCGCGTCGTGCTGTTCCACACGGAATACCAGCAGGGCCGGACGTTCAAGGGCGCCGACGAGATGACGCTGACCTGCGAAGTGCCGAGCCTGCCGCTCGTGCCGGGCAGCTACTCGGTCGATCTCGTTCTCGGCGACGGCTTCACGATGGTCGAACGTGTCGAACGCGCCGGCGCGATCGAAGTGATCTACGACGACTACTTCGGCCACGGTAAGCTGCCGAACAATAAGTCGACGACGCTGCTGCTGCCGTGTGCGTGGAACTAATGTAGCTGCGACGCCTGCGTCGCCTCGCGCAAAACGCGTCCGGCGGAATGGGTTTAGTTCGCAGCATTCTCACGCGAGGCGACGCAGGCGTCGCAGCTACAGATGCCAACCGTTTCCATCGTCATCCCCACCAAAAACCGCGGCGAACTGCTGATGCAGACGCTGGCGACCGTGCGGGCACAGACGTTTGGCGACTGGGAGGCGATCGTCGTTGACGACCAATCGATCGACGACACGCTCGTTCGCCTGCAGCAGATCATTCTCGAAGACGACCGTATCCGTTACATCACAGTGCCCAAACCCCGGCACGGCGCACAGGCCGCCCGCAATCTGGGCATCGAAGACGCCACCGGCCGATACGTGATGCTGCTCGACAGCGATGACCTGCTGGCCCCCTTTTGTCTTGAGCAGCGCGTGCCGGTAATGGATGCCGATCCGACGCTCGATTTCGCCGTCTTCCCCTGCGAATGTTTCGAAAAAACGCCCGGCGACGTTGGCGTGCTCTGGAACGTGCCGACGGACGAAAATGATCTGTCGCGGTTCCTGAAGCTCGATGTGCCGTGGCAGACGACGTCGCCGATCTGGCGGCGCGAATCGATCCTGAAACTGCTGCCGTGGCCGGAAGATGTTCCCGTCGGCCAAGATTGGGAATTCCATATCCGCGCGCTGCTGGCTAATCCAAAATACATCCGTTCCGGCCGGCCCGATCACTACTGGCGGCGGGCGGAATCAGAGCGCGATTCGATCGGCAAGAACACGATGCGGCCCGAAATGCTCTCGGCCCGCGTGAAGGTGAACGAACATCTTCTGAAAACGATCAAAGACGCCGGCCGGCTGGATGAAGCCGCGAAGATCGCCTTCGCCGGCATGTTCTTCCAATCGGCCGAGCGGTTGGGCACGCGCGTCTCTTGGCGTGAAGGCCTTGCCACCTGGGCTCGAGCCAAGGCCGCCGGCGTGATTACCGACAAGCAATTCGCGCAGGGCAAACGCTACTTCCAGATGTACCGCTTCAAGTCGCTCCGCGGCTTTTACCGCCGACATCTCGAACGCGTATGGCCGAGCGGATTTATGGTGCAGCGGTCCAGCACGTATCTGAAAGCGCCGGTCCCGCCAGCCGGAGCGGCCGCGTGAGTAGCCCCGCCATTTCAGTCGTGATGAGCGTTTACAACGCCGAGCGGTATCTGCGCGAGGCGATCGATTCGATCCTCGCACAGACGTTCACCGACTTCGAATTTGTCATCGTCGATGACGGTTCCAAAGACGGCTCGCTGGCGATTCTTCGCGAGTACGAAAAACGCGACCCGCGTTTTAAGATCATCAGCCGTCCGAATAAGGGCCTGACTGTCTCGCTCAATGAAGCCCTCGCCGTCGCCAAGGGCGATCTGATCGCCCGCATGGATGCCGACGACGTGGCCATCCCGGATCGGTTCCAGAAGCAGGTCGATTTCCTCGCCGCTCATCCCGACGTCGTCTGCGTCGGCGGCAGCGTTGAACTCGTCGATCCCTACGGCGTGCACATCGGCGTCGTGAATTACCCGACCGATCACGCCGAGATCGACGCCCGCCTGCTTGAAGGAGAAGGCGGCGTCATCCCCCACCCCGCCACCATGCTGCGAACGGCCGCCGTCCGGGCGATCGGGAATTACCGCGAGCAGTACAACAATAGCGAAGACCTCGACCTCTGGCTGCGTCTCGCCGAGACCGGAAAAGTGGCGAACCTGCCAGATGTGCTGCTGAAATACCGCCGCGACCTCGGCAGCGTCAGCCATACCAAACGCGACAATCAGATCCGCATGAAGGGCCAAATCCTCGGCGAAGCCTTCGACCGCCGCGGGCTCACCAAGCCGGACCAATGGAAGTTCGACACTTGGATGCCCAAAGCCAAGGAAGTTCAGCTCAAAGAATGGGCTTGGCGAGCCCTCGCCGTTGGCCGGCGCGATGCGGCTCTTGGGCATGCGAAGGCGCTCCTGAAGCTGAAGCCGAAGTCGATGGCCAGCTGGAAACTGCTCTATTGCGCCTGGCGCGGTCGCTGAAGGCCCGGTTAGCCCGAAGTTTCCGCCGGATAAACCGCAGATTTCGCCCTATCCTCCACCGTTAAAACGCCGATAATGGCCGTATGCGGTTGTCCGTTCTGATGGGTGTATTCAACGGTGAGGCCTTCCTCGCTGAGGCGATGGATTCTGTCCTCGCGCAGACCTTTCGTGATTTCGAGTTGATCGTCGTGGATGACGGGTCCACTGACGGCTCGCCAAAGTTGCTCGCCGACTACGCCAAACGCGACGCGCGGGTGAAGATCCTCAATCAGAAAAATGCCGGCCTGACCGCCGCGCTCAACGCCGCCGCAAAAGCTTCGACCGCCCCGCTCCTGGCGCGCATGGACCCGGACGACATGGCCCTGCCGACCCGTTTTCAGCAGCAGGTCGCGTACATGGATGCGCATCCCGAGGTCACGCTACTGGGCACGCGCGTCATCCTCGTTGATCCGTACGGAACCGCTTTTAAATGGCCGCTGCATCCGCTGACTCACGAAGAAATTGATAGCAAGCTGATGGAGGGCGAAGGCTGGGCCATCGTTCACCCGGCCGCCATGATGCGGCGCGACGCCTTCGAGCGCGTCGGCGGTTACGACGAGCGCTACCGCACCAGCCAGGATTTCGATCTTTGGCTCCGCATGGCCGAGACCGGCCGGCTGGCGAATCTGGAAGAGCCGCTTTTGAAGTACCGCCAGCACCTGGCCAGCGCGAACTTCGCCAAGGCCGAGCAGCAGAAGAAGCTGAAGGTGCAGATCCTGAGCGAAGCGCACACCCGCCGCGGCCTGCCCCCGTTCGACCCTGCGACGCTGCCGCCGCCGCCAATTTCCGATCCGTACGAAAGCCGCCGCCGCTGGGGCTGGGCGGCCGTGCGAGAGAAGAACTTCACTGCGGCCCGCAAGCACGCGTGGCAGAACATCAAGGCCCGGCCTACCGCCGTCGAAATGTGGAAGCTTTTGTTCTGCTCGGTCCGAGGCTATTAGTCAGGGACCGTCGTCCGGCCCGCAAATCATGCCCAAAGTCAGCGTCATCCTCCCCGCCTACAACGCCGAACGGTACATCCGCTCGGCCGTCGAAAGCATCCTCGCGCAGACGTTTCGCGATTTTGAATTCATCATCGTGAATGACGGATCGACCGACGGAACCGAGGCGATCCTTCGCGATCTCGCCACGGCCGATGCGCGGATCAAGCTGATCAGCCGTCGGAACACCGGGTACGTCGTCGCGTTACTCGAAGCGGTTGCCGCCAGCACCGGCGAATACATGGCCCGGATGGACGGCGACGACTGGTCGATGCCCGAGCGATTCGCCAAGCAAGTGGCCCTGCTCGACGCGCGCCCGGAAGTCGGCGTCGTGGGCACGGCGTACCAGCTGATGGATGAGCTCGGCCGCAAGCTTCACACACAATATCAGCCACCGGACGACACCAGCCTTCAGGCCCGCTGCCTCGCCGGCACCACGCCGATCTGCCATCCCTCGGCCATGATCCGGCGCTGCGTGTATGACGCCGTCGGTGGCTACACCATTGAAACACTCCCGGCGGAGGACTTGGATCTCTGGCTGCGCATCGGCGAAGTCAGCAAGCTCGCCTGTCTGCCCGATGTGCTGCTCAAGTATCGCCTGCACGCCGGCAGCATTAGTGAGACCAAGCAGGCCAAGCAGGTCGAAATCCAGCACCAGGTTCGCGCCGCCGCGGCCGCCCGGCGGGGTATTCAAATCAGCTTCGATAAAGACCTCGCGTGGCGTGAAGACGCCGGCGACGCCGGACGCCTTAAGCAGACCCTGAAGTACGGCTGGTGGGCGTTCAACAGCGGCGAGCGCAAGACCGCCGTCTCTTACGGCCGTCGCGCCGTTCGGCAGTGGCCGACGTCGATCGCCGCTTGGAAGCTCCTGATTTTCAGCGCCGTCAAACCGCTACCCGCATCGACCGGCGGTGCCCAGCTGTGAAGCGCATCCTGTTGATCACATCGGTCCTTCCCTGGCCGCTTCGTCGCAATGGCGGCGCACAGCGCACCGCGCTTCTTCGCGATGCCTTGGCCCGCCACGGCACGGTCGATGTGCTGGCCATCGGCGGAAAGATGCTGCGGGAAGAAGCGCCGGATTTCGATGCGAAGTTGGCGGCGCAGAATGTCGTCGGCTGCGTTGTTCGGCCGGAGATGGCAGCGCGTCGGCCGTGGTTTTTGCCGGGGCCGCTTGGGTCGGTTTCGATGACGGTTCGCAAGTACGTTCGCAACTATGAAATCGACGAAGTGGCCGCCGCGAAGTTCGACGAACTGATGCGGGCCAACCGCTACGATTTGATTGTCAGCCGCTATCTCACGCCGGCGTTGCAGTGCGGCGTGAATCGCTACGCGAACGTGCCGACGATCCTTGATTTTGACGACATCGATTGGCTGACCCTCGCCGCCCAGATCGCTGCCAAGCCGTGGAAAGGGCTGACCGGCAAACTGGCCTCGCAGCGTGTGCTGACGAGCGTGACCGGCATCGGGCAGTTGGCGCTTCAACAGTTTTCTCGCGTCTTCGTGACCAGCGCGGAAGACGCTGCCCTGCTGCCGCGGGAATCGACGGTGCTGCCGAACATTCCATTCAGCGATTCGCCGGACTGGTTGTCGCCGCTGGAGCCGAATCCGGTCACCGAGGAATTGCTGTTCGTCGGCGACCTGCAATTCCCCCCGAACCGGGATGGCCTCGATCGTTTTCTCGCCAAGGTGTGGCCGCTGGTAAAGGTGACGCGTTCGGCGGCGACCCTATCGATCGTGGGGCGAGGCTTATCCGACGCCGATCGGGCCAAATGGTCGCAGTCGCCGGGCGTGAAGGTCATTGGCTTCGCGGAGGACCTTGAAGCCTGCTACCGTCAGTGTGCGATGACGGTCGTGCCGATTTATTTCGGTGGCGGCACGAAGATCAAAGTGCTGGAATCGCTAGCCTATGGTCGCGCTGTCGTCACGACCCCGCAGGCCATGCGTGGCTATGCAGGGCTGGCCGGCGTGGCGGTCGGCGACGATGATGCCGCGTTCGCCGGCGCGGTGGCCGACCTGCTGGCCCATCCCGCCAAGCGGGCCGAAATGGCCGGCGCGGGCCGGGCTGCCGTTGAACAAGATTTTTCGCCGGGGCGGTTCGGCATGGTCGTCGAAAACGTCCTAAGCAAGGTGCTTGAAGGTACCCAGAACCAAGGCGCCCGAACCAAGGTGTTGGCCTGATGCGCGTCACGATCGTTCTCCCTCATGCCGGCCTCGCTGGCGGCGTTCGCGTGTGCGCGATCTACGCGAAGGCGCTGCAGGCGCGTGGCCATCAGGTGCACGTCGTTTCCACGCCCAAGCCGCTGCCGACATCGTTCCGCAAGCGGATGAAGCACTTCTTCGCCGCTCCGCCGAAAGAGCCGGGGCATTTCGATAATGTGGATGTACCGCACACCGTCATCGACGAGCGCCGGCCGATCGTGGAGAGCGACGTGCCGGACGCCGACGTCATCGTCGCCACCTGGTGGGAAACCGCCGAGTGGGTCGCGGCGATGGGGCCAAAGAAGGGTCGCAAGGCCTACTTTGTCCAGCACGATGAGCGCTTCGTCGGCCAGCCGGCCAATCGCGTCGAGGCCACCTTCAAGCTACCGATGCACCGCATCGCCGTCGCCCAGTGGCTGGTCGACCTAGCCACCCACACCTACGGCGTCGATCAAATCGATCTGGTGCCCAATGGCGTCGATGTCGATCACTTCTCCGCCCCGCCGCGGACGAAACAGAAGACGCCGACCGTCGGCATCATGTTTGCGACGGCTCATTTCAAGGGCGTGGACATCGCGCTTGAGGCCTTCAAAAATGCCGCCCGAAATGTCGCCAATCTGAAGCTGGTCACCTTCGGCCAGCACCAACCCAATGAAACGCTGAAGCTGCCGCCCGGCGCGGTTTTCACGTACCGCCCCGACCAGAGCAAGATTCCGGAAATCTACGCGAGCTGTGACGCCTGGCTGTTCGCCAGCCGCAGCGAAGGCTTTGGCCTGCCGATTCTGGAGGCAATGGCCTGCCGGACGCCGGTCATCGGCACGCCGACCGGGGCGGCCCCGGAGTTAATCGGACGTGGCGGCGGCGTCCTTGTTAAGCCGCAAGACCCAATGGATTTGGCTCGGGCCATCGAACGGGTCTGCCGTTTGCCGATAAATGAATGGACGGCCCTGAGTGAGGCCGCCTGGCAGACCGCCCAGGACAATACCTGGCAGCGCTGCACCGATTTGTTCGAGGCCAGCCTGCTGCGGGCCGCGGCCGGGGCGTAAGCCCGCTGTCGTCCGTTTGCCTTAGCCTTTTCGCGTTGTGTGTTTTCGGAGTTTCGCGATGAACAAAGTCCTCTTTCTCGTCCTGTTCATCGGCGCGTTCCAGTCGATGGTCCGCTTCGGCGTTGGCAAGACGTTCGCCTACTGGCTTTTGCCGGCCGTCATGCTCTTCAACTTCGCCAAAAGCCTGCCCATGCCCGGCCTGCCGAACATCACGGCCAATAACATGGTGCTCTACGGCGTCTTCTGCGGCCTGCCGTTCTGCTGGCAGGAGCTGCGCAAGATTCGCTGGAACATTCTGGACTCGGCCTCGCTGCTCGTGCTGATCCCGGTCGCCATCACAACAACGATGTCCACTGGCGACTTAAAGCTCGGCCAGCGCGAGACGATGGAAACCGCCTGCCGATGGATTTTCCCGTACTTCATGGCCCGCATCGCGATTCAAGATGCCGATTCCCGCCGGTCGATTCTGCGATCGGTCTGCGTGATGACGGCGGTGCTCGGGCTTCTGACCGCCATCGAGTGCAAGCTTAAGCCGAACATGACGGCCCGCTTTTTTGAAAAGCTTCAATGGAGCACCGTCGCCAACGACGGCGTGCTCACCCGCTGGGGCCTGGCCCGCGCCATGGTCACGGCCGGCCAGCCGATCGATCTCGGTTGCCTTGGTGTTCTAGCGGGCACGATCATTCTGATTATGCTCCCGGCCACGGGAACGAGCTGGAAAAAGCCGCTGCCATTGGCCGGGATTCTGGGCTGCGGTGCGATGGTATTCGGCAGCGTCAGCAACACCGCCTGGGGCGCGATGGTAATTGCCTTCCTCGGTTTTTACCTGCTCACGCGCCCGAATCTCGGGAAGCTTCTGGCCCTGCCTGTGCTGCTTCTGATGCTCGGCACGATGCTCTATCTCAGCAACGGCATGCTAAATGAGCCTTACAATCAGGAACGCCCCGAAGGCGCTCTCGCCTCGAGCCGTTGGATTCGCGTGAAGATCATGCAGGATGCCTGGCCTCAGGCGTCGACGGCCGGATGGTTCGGCTGGGGCGCGGCGTTGGATACGACCGCAATCGGCATCGGCAGCGTCGATAATTCGTATCTGCTGTTCGTCCTGCAAACCGGCTGGTTTAGCCTGACCGTGTGGGTGCTGATGCTGCTGATCATGGCGATCAAGGGCTCGGTCGCCTTGGCACGGGCCGGGCCGATCAGTGAGCGTGCGCCGGTCGCGGCCGCCCTGTCGGGCCTGCTGGCGATCGTGTTCGCGATGTACACGGTGTTCTTCGGCTTCACGTACGCGGTGATGTTTCACATCATCCTCGGCATGCTCAGCACGATGACGCAGATGCTGGCCCGGCCGCGCATGGCCGGCGTCACGATGCAGGGCGGTATGCCGCCGCACGGCTATGCCATGATGCAAAGCGGCATGCCCGGCAGCATGGCCGGGGGCTATCGATGACGACCCGGGCCGCACCGTCGGCCCGGTCGGGTGCGATGTCAACGCGGGCGAAACTCGCGTTCCTTGCAATCGTCCTGCTTGCGATCGCGCTGCGCGTCACCGCGATCGTCTACACCCACGGCACCGCCGCCGCCCCGGAAGAAAACCGGCTAATCGCCACCAACCTCGCTGCTGGCCGGGGCTTCACGTTCACCGAGTTCGGCGTCACCGGCCCCACCGCGATTCGCGGACCGGTTTATCCGATGCTGCTCGCGCTCGTCGGGCCGGACCGGATGAGGCTCATCTTGGCGATCAACGTTCTCGCCAGTGCGGGAACTGTTTTAGCAGCGGCCGCGCTCACGCGCCACCTCTTATCCCCGCTCCCGGATGACGGGAAGAGCGGGCCGGAATCGCCGCCGGCTCCAATGCCGCGCGGGGCATGGGCTGCCGCCGTTCTCTTTGCAGTTTGGCCGACGCAGCTTTACGCGGCAACGCTCACGCAGGGTCTGTCGATCGCTGTGCTTCTCGCGCTGGCCGCTTTCGCGTTAGCACTGAAGCGGACACCTGTCGCGCTAATCGCCGGTGGACTACTCGCGGCGCTCGCGGCACTAACCGAGCCTGTTCTCGCCCTTCCGCTGCTGTTCGCTGCGATCGCTCTCGGCTGGCGTCGCCGTGCCTCGCATGCGGCCTTATTCATCGGCACCGCGATGGTCCTCATCGCGCCATGGCTCTATCGCAATGCGGTGATCTTCGGCCGGCCTATGCCAATTACGAGCAATTTCTGGCGTGATGCTTTTCTCGGAAATTCCTCGTTCGATCGCGATGCAAGCAGTGGAACGCAATTGCGAAACAAGGCGAATCCGATTTCACATTTGTCGCCACGCGAGTTCGACCAGCTGAAAGCGCCCGAGCCGCAGCGGAATCTGGTTTTTCGCGAATGGACGATTCATTCGATTGAAGTCGATCCCCGAAAATACGCGTGGCGTTGCCTCGATCGCGCGTCTGCCTTCGTGTTCGGCCACGTCGATCACCCGCTCGCGAAACATTGGCTATACCAACGGACCGTAGGACTCGAGTTGATTTGGATTCCGATCTTTGCGGTTTGGCCAAAACGTCATTCGCGGGTGGCCGAAATCGTCATATTTATCACGATCGGGCTTGGCTTTGCCACGATACTTACGCGAGAAGATGCCAGATTAAGCGCGTTACGCAGCGCACCGATGTTGCTTGCAGTTGCAGTCGCTTACCAACGCTTCGCGCAGCGAAAGAAACCCGCTTGAATTACGCACTGATCACGCACGTCCCTACCTACACCGGCCAATCCAGCGGCGTGTTGCGTGTCACCGACACGTTCGCCGATGACCTA
>JAQGHK010000627.1 GCA_028288875.1 Phycisphaerales bacterium
GGTCAAGGCCGATAGCGCCGATGCCGTTACCGTCGAACTGAACGATGGCCGCACCCAGCGCATTGAGATTGGCCGGTTTCAAGGCGATGGGAAAGCGATCTTGGTCAAGCTCACCGAAGCACGCGACGGAAAAACTGTCCGCGAAGAATCGTCCGACAGTGAAACGGAATAAGATGATCTCGACGCCGGAACCTCATTCATCGCGCGCGACGCCAATCGCTCTCAGCCAGGTGCGCCTCGCGGACGGCCCGATCAAGCAGCGGCAAGAGCGCAACGGCCAATACTTGCTGCAACTGGACGCTGACCGGCTGCTGCACAATTTCCGCGCCAACGCCGGCCTGCCGAGTGCGGCGCAGCCCTTGGGCGGCTGGGAAAATCCGGCCTGCGGCTTGCGTGGCCATTTCACCGGTCACTACCTTTCCGCCTGCGCCGCGATGTACGCCGCCACCGGCGAGCCGCGTTATGCGGATCGCCTGGATCTCCTGCTGGCCGGTTTAAACGATTGCCAGCACGCCCTCGGCGACGGCTATCTGTCTGCCTTCCCAACTACCGACTTCGACACGCTGGAATTGAAGTTCGGCGGCGTCTGGGCGCCGTATTACACGCTGCACAAAATCTTGGCCGGCCTCATCGACGCGCACCGGGATGCACATCGCTCGCTGGCCTTGCCGATGGCTATCGCACTGGGCGACTGGGTGGCGCGACGGATGGCCCGGCTTCCGGCGAATGTCTTGGAACCGATGCTTCGCACGGACGATCTGAATCCATCGAACGAGTTCGGCGGCATTGGCATTGCACTCTACGACCTGTTCACCATCACGCAGCAGCCGCAGCATCTGAAAACTGCGAAACTTTTCGACCGCGGCTGGTTTATTGATCCTCTGGCCCATGGCGATGATCGCATTGCCGGGCTGCATGCCAATACGCATATTCCACAGGGCCTTGCCGCGGCGAAGCGCTATGAATTGACGGGCGACGCCCGCTATCGCCGGGCGGCTGAATTTCTGTGGGAGCAGACAGCGCTGCATCGGTCGTATGTCAGTGGCGGCAGTTCCGGCCCGCGACCGGACCGTCGCGAACGTAGCGAAGGGGGCGAGCATTGGCCCGATGCCAACAAAATGGCCGGCACGCTCACGCCGAAGATTGCCGAGAGTTGCGTCACGCATAACATGCTGCGCCTGACCGATGCCGTGGCCGCCTGGTCAGACGATCCGCGTCATGCCGACTATCGTGAACGGGCTTGGCTGAACTCCGTTCTTCCCATGCAAAAGCCCGGCGAGCCCGGGGCGTATCTCTATAGCCATCCGCTCTCGGCCGGCAGCCGGAAGGTGTATGGCGATGCCGATCAAACCTTTTGGTGCTGCTACGGCACCAGCGTTGAGACGTTCGGCCGGCTTGCCGAAGGGGCGTATTGGGAACGCGGCGACACCTTGATCGTTCGCCAGTTCATCGCGTCCGAATTGCACTGGGATGCGCTTGGCGTGCGTGTCGTCCAAGAGACGGCGTTCCCGTACGAGCCGGTCACGCGGCTGTTGTTCTCCATGGACACGGCGAGACGATTCACGCTGAATCTGCGGGTGCCATCATGGGCGGCCGGGGCGACATGCACTTTGAACGGCGATCCCGTCGGCATAGAAGCCGGCCGGCCGGTTCTTCTCAACCGCACGTGGGCCGACGGTGACCGCGTTGAGCTATACCTGCCGATGACCACGCGCACGGAAATGCTGCCCGGCGATCCAACACACCACGCGTTCGTGCATGGCCCCGTGGTGCTGGCCGCCCGCACGCCGCACGCGCCCGAGCTCAGTCTGCTTGGCGCCGTGGCCGCGACGGCCGTGCGTCCGACCGACATTGCTCGGCTGCACTTTGAGGTGCCGTTGGTCTCCGGTCACGTCGTGCCGCTGGTTCCACTCGCCGAGATCGTGGACGAGGCGTACGGCGTCTATTTCAAAGCCCCCGGATGAGGAAATAGCCGATGCTGCTCCCGAATTCAGTGATCTTCGCCACTCTGCTGGCGATGGCCTTCGCTACCGCTGCCAGGGCCGCTGAATGGCAATGGTCCGTGCCCGACGGCAACGCCCGCGCCTATCTTTGGATTCCGCCCGACTGCCAGCGTGTGCGAGCGGTCGTCGTGGCGAATCACAACATGATCGAGCAGGGCATTCTCGAGCACCCAACGATGCGTCAGACGCTCGGGCGGCTCGGTATTGCCGAAGTGTGGGTTGTGCCAGCGATGGACCCTATGTTCGAATTCAAGAAAGGGGCCGGCGAGCACTACCAGAAGGTGATGGACGCGCTCGCCGCCGTCAGCGGCTACGACGAACTCAGCCGCGTTCCGGCCGTTCCGATCGGTCACTCGGCATGCGCGTCATTCCCCTGGAACTTCGCCGCTTGGGACAAATCGCGCACGCTATGCGCGCTTTCCGTCAAAGGCGACGCCCCGCACACTAGGCTGACCGGCAATGGCAGGCCGAACGCCGACTGGGGCGACCACGACATCAACGGCGTGCCGTGTCTCATGATCATGGGCGAGTGGGAGTGGATTGAAGACCGCCTGATGCCGCTCATCGCGTTCAAGGCGCTGCACCCAGCAACGCCTGTGGCATTTTATTTCGATGCGGGCCGTGGACACTTCGATTACTCAGACGAACTCGTGGCTTTCCTTGCAGCGTTCATCGAAAAAACTGCTGTCGCACGGTTGCCGGTACACGACGGTGCGCCGCTTAGGCCGGTCGACCCGACTGCGCACTGGCAAGTCGACCGGCCCAACGGCGAGCGGTGGCCTGTCGCACCGGCCGCGCCGTACGCCGCATTTAAAGGCGATCCCACCGGCGCGTTCTTCTGCTTCGACCAGGAGATGGCCGAGAAGACTGAGGCGCACTACGCCGCCGAGCGCGGCAAGCGGCCGCAACTTGTTGGATTCGTGCAGGACGGCCAAGTCGTGCCGCAGAAAAATACTCATGAACAAATCGACCTGAACTGGCAGCCGGAGGCAGACGGTCTGACCTTTAAGCTGCAGGCAGCGTTTCTCGACGCTGTACCCGGCGGCAGCACCAACCCGGCTGCTTGGGCACGCCTACCTGTCGGCACGCCGCTCGGTCATGCCGCGGCGGGCGGACCGATCCAAATTCACCGTGATGTCGGCCCGTTCGTCCAGCTCGCCCCCGACATCTTCAGACTGCAGTACGGTCGAGCCGAATACACCGACGACCGCAGAAACAACGACTGCTGGATCTGGGCCACGCACCCCGGCGATGTGGACTACAAATCATGCGTGCAGCAGGCCATGTTGAGGGTACCCACAAACAAGGCCGGCACGGCGCAGACGATCCCGTTCCCGCAGATCGGTCCACAGACCACCGCCGCGGCTGAAATCGCGCTGAAGGCGACCACGGATGCCGGTCTGCCAGTGCAGTATTACGTCCGCGAGGGTCCGGCCGAGGTAGACGGTGATCGATTGAAGCTTCTCCCCGTGCCGCCGCGTGCGAAGTACCCGGTGGCAATAACGGTCGTCGCCTGGCAGCCAGGTCGGACAGCCTCGCCGGCGGTCGCCGCTGCGAAGCGCGTCGAACAAACGTTCACCCTGGATAACGGCCCCAAGTGAAGCTCACCGATGAATACACTACGTCACTATCGCCATCTCGCAATTTTGACTGTTTTGGGCACTCAAGCCTTTGCCGCCGTCCCGGCGACGCAGCCCGACTACGGTGCATTACCCGCACCGGTGGTCGCCGCGCCGCCGGAGCGTATCGATAGCACCTACCAATGGTCGATCGTCATCCCGACGCAGGGCTACGAGCAGCGGGCATATCTCTGGATCCCGCCGAAATGCCAACGCGTTCGCGGCGTGGTCGTTGGTCTGCAAAACATGCTCGAAAAGCTCATGTTCCAGAACGGCGACTTCCGCGACGCGTGTGCCGCCTCCGACTTGGCGATTCTGTATATTGCTCCCGGATCCACAACGACAGACCGCACAAAAGAGCCACCGCTCTGGCTGCAACCGAAGGATATGAAGGCCGCCATTGCCTCCTTGGACGACACGTTGAAGAAGCTCGCCGACCTATCAGGCTATGACGAGATCGCCGCCGCACCGCTGATCCCTGTCGCGCACTCGGCCGCTACGCCGTTCGGCTACGGGTTGGCGTACTACGCGACCGACCGTTGTATCGGCTTCATCCCGTACAAAGGCTGGTTCAGCGGCGTTAAGGGCGACTTGCCCATCCTGCACGTCTCCTCCGAATATGGCGAAGTCGGGGGCGAAAACTGGGGCCAGACGTGGGCCAACAAAGACCGCGTCTCGATCTTGAAACTGCGGGCTGGCAAGGCCAATCCTGAAATGGGCGAACTGGCTGAAATCGGCAACGGCCACTTCGCCTGGCAGCCGGCATCGGGAAAGATTCTCGGGCTCTTCCTTCGCAAGATTGTCGCCGCCCGCGTGCCGCAAGCCGGTGGGGCGCTGCAACCGTTGCGGATTGAACGCGGCGTATTGGTGACGGCCGCTGATCTTGGCACACCCGCGTTCAAGGCTTGGCCGTACAAGGATTATCCTGACGACAAGGCCGGGGCCTATTGGTACATCGACGCCGAGATGGCCAAAGCCTGTAACGACTACATGGTCCCACTGATCGCAAAAAGGCCGCAGGCCATGGACGTCTACGTCAAAGGTAAGCCTGCGCCGCTGGACAAGGGCGGAATGGCCGAACTGGGTGTTGTGCTCGAACCGGATGGGGTGACGTGGAAAGTGCAGCCATGTTATTTGGACAAGGCGCCGCCGCAGTTGATGTACGGAGAAAGCCCATTGGGCCATGCAACCACACGAGTTTTTTTCCGAGTCACCAGCGGGGCGATCAAACAAACTGGCACCGATACGTTCCGCGTCTGGCTCGGCCGCGGCGGGGTGGAGCGGCAGGGAAATCCATGGGACCCGTGGGCTATCGCGGTTCAGCCCGGAGACGATCTCTATCGTTCGGCGGACCGGCCGGTGCATTTTATTGTGCTGATCCGTCGCAAGGACGGCACCGCCCAGACAATCGACTTCCCTAAGCCCGCCGATATAAGCGCCAACGTGGTAACGGTCTCACTGCACGCAGCCGCCAGCAGCAACCTGCCCGTGCAGTACTTCGTCGTCAGCGGCCCGGCGGAAGTAAGCGACGACGGCACGTCACTGAAACTGCTGCCGATCCCACCGCGGGCGAAGCTGCCGATCGAAGTGCGTGTGGGCGCGTTCCAGTGGGGTCGCGGTGTGGACCCGAAGGTAGCATCGGCGGAACCGGTGGAGCAGACTTTCACCATCACCAAATGAATCAGACGCCGCAGACGTCGAAGGGCTCTTTCGCATGTCACGAATTGAGACGCTTGCCGAATACATTGTTGCCGACACAGTCTACCGTTACCTGATCGACCGCGACACGCAGCAGGTCGGCTTGGTAGCATTTCCGCTCGCTCTACGCAACGCACTCGTTACGAAACGCACGGGCCTGAAAGGGCTGCCTTATATCGACGCGATGCCCGATGCTAGTGACCCTCCGGCGACCGAGCTCGACCCGTTGGTGCACCTGAAAATCGTGGGTGACTGGTACCCCGGCGCATTCAGCCAAGGCCGGACGATGCGGACGTCATCGTCGAATGCACGCTTCCGGCTGGCGTCCCACAACCGCATAACCGAGGCTGACCGTGTATCAGTCGTGACGGTGCTGCGATCGATGGAGGGCTTGGAACTGACACACAGGCTGGGCTGGCATGATGGCGACTCGGCTGTTGAAATCACGACCACGTTCCGCAATGACTCCTCGCTGCCAGTGACGCTTGAGATGCTCACCAGCTTCTCGCTCGGCGGCATTACGCCGTTCGACCCGGCCGACGCGCCGGGGCGGCTACAGGTGCATCGGTTCCGCTCGGTGTGGAGCGCCGAAGGGCGACTGGAGTCGCGCAGCCTTGAAGAACTGCACTTGGAACGCTCATGGTCCGGGGCGGGCGGATTCTCCGAGCGATTCGGACAGATCGGCTCGATGCCCGTGCGGGGCTTCTTTCCATGGATCGCCGCGACTGACACGGCCGCAAACGTCACGTGGGGCGCGCAGCTCGCTTGGGCCGGCTCTTGGCAAATGGAGGCGTTCCGCCAGCACGACGATCTATGCCTCAGCGGCGGCTTGGCGGATCGGGAATTCGGCCACTGGATGAAAATCGTCGCCCCGGGGGAAGCGCTCACTACGCCACCGGCCACGCTCGCCTGCGTGAACGGCGGCGTGGATGAACTGGCCGACCGGCTCGTGGCAGTGCAGGACCGCGCGGTCGAACGTCAACCAGCAGTCGAGCAGGATCTGCCGGTAATCTTCAACGAATGGTGCACGACCTGGGGCGACCCGCGGCATGACAAAGTTCTCGCCATCGCCGACCGCTTGGTCGGCTCGGGCGTGCGATATCTCGTCATTGATGCCGGCTGGTACAAAGGCGAACGCGGCCACTGGGGCAACGCGCACGGCGACTGGGTGCCGAGCGCGACGCTCTTCCCGCACGGCCTGAAGGCGACCGGTGACGCGATCCGCGCCCGCGGCCTAGTGCCGGGCCTGTGGTTCGAAATGGAAACGGTCGGCTCGACGTCCGAGGCGTGGCACAGCAAGGACATGCTGCTGAAACGCGACGGCGTGCTGATCACCGTACGCGAGCGGCGATTCTGGGACCTGAATAACGACCTCGCCGTTGCCTACCTCACCCAGAAAGTCATCGGCCTGCTGCGTGATTGCGGATTTGGCTACCTCAAGGTCGACTACAACGAAACCATCGGCCTGGGCACCGACGGGGCCGAGAGCCAGGGCGAAGGTCTGCGGCGGCAAATTGAAGGCGTGCACCGCTTCTTCGACGCCATCCGCGTGGCCCTCCCCGAGCTGGTCATCGAGAATTGCTCGTCCGGTGGGCATCGCCTCGAACCCTCAATGCTTGCCCGCACGGCAATGAGCTCGTTCAGCGATGCGCACGAGTTGGTGGAGATTCCAATCATCGCCGCGAATCTGCATTCTCCGATGCTGCCGCGACAGAACCAAATTTGGGCCGTGCTGCACCCCGGCGATTCGGACCGACGATTGGCATATTCACTCACTAGCACGTTCCTAGGCCGCATGTGCCTCTCCGGCGACGTGGCGGCCCTCGGTGCGGGGCAGTGGCAGCTCGTCCGCGAAGCGGTCGACGCGTACGCTCAGGCCGCGCCGCTGATCAAGCGCGGCATCTCGCGGCGCGTCGGGGCGTATGGCCCGAGTTGGCGACATCCGACCGGGTGGCAGGCCGTAGTGCGGACAAATGATGCGTGCGAAGCCCTCGTCGTCGCCCATACCTTCGCCGCTGCGCCGGCTGAAGTAAAAATCGAACTGCCTACAGGACGTTGGCAAGTCGTTCGTGTATTTCCCAGCCCCGACGGTGTACGCATAGAGGGTCGTATGCTGCATTGGACGACCGGCGGAGACTTCGGCGGTCTTACTCTCCAAGTTCGCCGCGTCCCACAAATGACGACTTAGCGATCAAGACCGCCCCTCAAGCGCGATTTCCGTACGAGGCGCGTCCTTCGACCATTGGTCGTCGCTTCGAGTCGCATAACGTAAAACCGTTCAGCGGCCGGGCGGGCGCCGGACACACCCGCGAATCGCGGAGACTGCGACGCCCGCTTGGTCCGCTGCAGCGTTTGGTTATCCGCTATCGGACGGTCGCGTACATCCGGACTTTGCGGGGCTTGTCGCTGACCTTCGGGTGGACAGCCCAGCGCCGCAGCACGCCCTCGAAGGCAAACCCCGCCTTCTCCAGCACCCGCGACGAGGCCGGATTGTCCACGTCGACTATCGCCGACAGGCGATACACCCCGTCGGCCGACTCGAGCCAGGACCGGACGGCGACGGCCACCTCAGTGCCGTAGCCGCGGTTCCTCTCCCGCCGGGCCAGGCAGTATCCGAAGAGGAAGTGGCGATCGACCCCCGGACGGCCTGCTCGAACCCGCACCCGCCGATGATCCGCCCGCCATCCGACCGGACGGTGAACTCATAGGAGTGCCGCTCCTCCCATCCGGCGACCGACCGGTCGGCAAACGCCTGGATGTCGGCGACCGCCCGCGCAACCGGGAACGTCATGTACCGCGCCACCTCCGGCCGCGAGGCCTACCTCATACGCGGCGTGCTCATTACTACGATCGTCAAGTTTTCCGTAACCTACAAATAGCAAGCCGGCTATGCAGTCAGCCGCAAGTGCTTGTGGGAGATTCCGAAAATGACTACTGCTGGCGATTGTCGGCCTCCTACATTTCATCGTCGCGCTCATTGCGTGGGCGTTCTTCTACGTGGGCAGCTACCGCAATGGCTGGCGGAACGTGCTGATGGTCTCTTACGGCGTCCAGCACCTATCCCCAGCCATCGTACTATTGGGTCTGTTCGCGTGGTCGTCTTGGGCAAACTTCCGACGCCGTCGTCTCGCGATGCCGTTGCTTCTCGTGTTCGGTGCTTTTGTCTATCGGACTATGTGCCGTCGAGGCGCGAGGTGACCCGCAGTTCCAGCGGGTTTGGTTCGACCAGCCGGCGGCATGCTCTAACCGTCAGAGTTACTACTGCACGTGGTGGTGGTGGCAGCCGACACGTCACTGACGACGATGCCGCGTGTGACATAACCCGCCACTATGAAGGCTCCTTCGTCAAGCGGTAAATCGTTCGCTTCGGTCCCGGTTTCGCACGGGTGAGGGTCAGACCACTATTCAAGGTCACGGGCCACGCTCGGTCCGACTGTTCTGGCCCGGCCTTATTCAACTTTACAAGACGCCCGGTTGGCTCATTCCAAATGGCGGCGTGACGAGCACTTGTTGAGGGTGATCGGCGCCCGCGGGTTATTCGAGCTTGGCCGGGGTTTTCTCGCTCATCCTGTTACGAACTGCGCCGTTGCTTCGATTCTTCGCCCGATCGCTCGGGGTGTTTGATTCCGCTTCTTAAGTCGTCTTTTCTGCTTTGGCGGATCAGCCGGTGGTCGCCATCTCCGGCAATGCCGCTGGGGCGGCGATCGAGTCGTCCCATTCGCGCTCGTCCCGCAGCATCGCCCAGCACCAGACGAGGATCTTGCGGGCCAGGGCGACGGCCGCCTGTTTGCGACGCGTGCACTGGCCGTGGCAGAGGCGGTCGAAGACGTCTTTGCCACGCGTGCCCTCGCGTCGCGCCAGGCCCCACGCCGCCTGCACCAGCACCCGGCGGAGGAGCCCCGGGCCTTGGCCGGTGATCCGGCCGAGGCGATTCATCTGGCCGCTTTGGTAGCAAAGCTGTGGCGTAGAACGTGCGCGGTCACGCGCTTGCCGATGCCGGCATCGCGGGCTGCATGAACAATCTTGTGGTCCAGCGTGCTGGGGTCGGTATGCCAGCGGACTTTCTGTCCACCGGAACCCGGGCGCTGGACCGTGCTCGGGAAAACGAACTGCCACCGCCAGTCGTGAGCGGCGTAGGGCACCTTGTTCAACAGCGTATCCGGCAGCGGCGCCAGTCCGCCAGTCCGACTGGGTAGGATGATGCGCTTGCTGAAAGCGACTTGAGTCGAAACGTGTTATGTGGGCTGTATCCCATAGAATAAGTAGTTATGCCGACGAAGAAGCCCGCCCAACTTCCCGAGACCCTGCGGTATCTCCAGCCGTTCGCGAACGCGTTGGCGAAACTGCCGCCGGAAGATCTGAACGAGGATGTCGACACATCACGACTCGATGCGGCGCTACGGAAGCGTGTCCGCGGCGTGGACGAGGAGGCCGCAGACGCGGAACTGGCGAAAGACCGCGATCTGCTGGAACGCTGGCTGACGGACAAGCCGGATCATCCTGCCCACTGGATTCGCGGCTTCCTCCTGTCTCCAGAACTGGCGACGCACCTTACCCAGCCGGCCGAGGCGCCACCACGTGGCCCCGAGATGTTTTTCGAGGCGCCCGCCGGATGGAAGGTGAAGACGGTCCCATTCCGGTTGGATTTGAAGGCGGGGAAAGTGATCGGGTCGATCATGGCAATCGACGAACTGACATTCGCCCATTTGCGATGGCAGCGTGAGCAGGCGATGAAGACTCCAGTGTCCGCCATGGAGGGGTTCCCTCAACCCAAGATCGAGGGAACGTTCGACGTCTCGGAGGTTTCATATGAACAGTGCTCGGGAAAGAAGTATCTGTCCCGCATGACTTCGCCCGCCCCGTGGAAGCAGGTGGATTACATTCTGCGCGCCCCGGGCGGCTTCGTCTCCATTGGACTTGGGACAGTGACGGGTGTGGACTTCGACGAGTCGCCATTGGAGTCCAGGCTGCACACACTGCGGCTGTCGGCGTCGGCATAACCCGACACTGCACTGGACCGGCCCGGCGGTACGGTCCTCGTGATTCGAAACCTGGTTGGCGCCGGGCCGGCCAGTGAATGTCAATCAGTTATGCAGCAGTTTGCCATCCAACTCTATACGCTCGGGACACCCTCGCCACCGTTCGGTGACTACGGCGACATCCTGATACACGGACTCGTTGAAATCGCTGCCGACGGGACGACGCTCCTGATGCGAACCGGTCCGTTCGTGCCACCCATTACCCAACCCGCGTTTGCGGTTATCGTGACAGACAGCGTCCGTGCGGCGATGGAAGTACAGCAGTTCACCGGATTCACGTTCGTGCCCGCCACTAAGCGTCGCATCGTTCACCATGATTGGCAGGGGTGGGATCCCTGTGCGGGCGAGCCGGCGGAGTTTCCGGAGTCTGGCGAGCCGGAGAACTACGTCATGCAAGGCGTACACGACCCGAAGTCCGCGAGTGAAATGGAGGAGTTGTGGGAGTTGAGGCTACCGCCGATTCCTGGATTCCAGATCAGCGGAAGCTCTGACTTTGACGCGGCCAAATATAGCGGCCAAGACATTTGCAAGATGCAGCGGCTTGGCGGCTACGTTTACGTGTCGCAACGTCTGCGGGATTGGTTTACGGCCAATTACCCCGAGTGGGTCACGTTCACGCCGGCGCGACCGACCGCTGCTGCATAACCAGACGACTATGAATTCCGCTCCCGTCAACGCTAATCTTTTCGCGCACCATCTCTGTGGCCGCAAAGCGGCTGGTCTCTCCTTCATCAGACGCATTTCTGATCCTGCCGCTGTTCTACAGCCGCCGGTGCGCTTCAGCCGACTATTCGATGGTCATCCTTCCCGGACCGATCGCCGGGCAGGCGCCTCATTCACCCAGACGAGTCCGTGCCTCATTCGCTGCGTCGCGGGTCCGGACTGCTCCGGCCCGCAGCCGGTTAGTCGAGGTCAACGGACACGTTCGCACGGGTTGCGATTCTGCAAAGCTTCGGCAGCAGATCAGACGCGTTCATTCATGACTTGCGACAACGATTGATGGCCTACGTTATGAACGGCGTTGCCCCTGGCGGTAGGCCAAACATTTGGAACGGCGTGTTTGTTCGGAGCATGGCCCAGAGCATCACCAGCAGCTTGCGCGCCAGCGCCACGATCGCGATCTTCCGCCGCGCGCGGCTGCCGTGGCTGATCTTCTCCACCCACAGCTTCGCCCAGGCGTTGTGCCGCCAGACGACCCACGCCGACTCCACCAGCATGCTCCTTAACAATGCCGGCCCGCGGCGGGTGATGTGGCCCAACCGGCTCATCGAGCCGCTCTCGATCTGCTTGGGCACCAGCCCGGCATAGCCTGCAACATGGTTGGCCGTCCTGAAGCGGCGCACATCGGCCAGATGCAGCACCACGGCCTCGGCCACACGGGGGCCCACGCCTTTAACGGTCTGCAGCAGCTTCATGCGTTTCACTTTAGCGATGCGACTTTTCTGTCTGGCGAACGATGAGCGTCACGGAACACCGATGTGGTGGCGATTCTGCGAAGGTGGTTTATAGTGATGAAAGAGGAGGGAGTCCCGCCTCGGGGATTTGTCACGATGAAGAAGCGATTTGTGTTGAAAGTGCGTGGAGGGATGGCGCTGGCGGTGTCCGCAGCATTATTGCGGACCAATGCCGACGCCGCGGTTATCACTGTAACTGGCGCTAACGGCGCGAATGGGACGGAAGCGACCTCGCCCGCTATGCCTGGCACTAATGGAGGGAATGGCCAGGATGCCGTCGCTCCAGCCGGCACGGCTGACGAATCAAATACGGCAACCGCCACAGGTGGAAATGGCGGGGTTGGTGGCAGTGGCGGGTTTGCTTACAACGCGGGCGACGGCGGACGAGGCGGCAACGCAATGTCGTCGACGACGTCCACCGGCACCACCTCTCTCACCAGCACTTCGAAAGCGACCGGTGGCAATGGTGGCACGAATGGTGACCCCAGCGGGGATTCATTTACCACATCTGGCAAGAGTGGTTCCGGCGGCGACGCCAACGCGGCCGCCACGACCAGCACCACTGGTGCGACTGCCGCCAGCAATGCACTGGCTACCGCGATCGGCGGCAACGCCGGTATCAGTTCCGACCATTCTCTATCCTCCAGCTCCCCGCCCGTCATGCCCGGCGACGGCGGCACTGCCACGGCAATGGCGACCGCTACGGCAACCGCGGCCACCGCAAAAGCCACTGCCGTCGCGACCGGCGGCGACGCGCCGGGCGGATATCAAGGTATCTACAGCACCGGATTCGGTGGAAACGCTATCGCTTCGGCGTCCGCATCGAATTCCGGCAGCACTGCCGTAACCGTGTCGGCGACGGCAACCGGCGGCAGCGTGCAAAACTACGCAACGTCTCTGAATACGACCAGCGGCAACGGCGGTTTGGCGTCGCTCGGCACGGTGTACGGCGAAAGCGCAACGGGCAGTGTTAGCGTCACCGGCGTCGCGGTGGGTGGCAAAGGTGGCAGCGGTTACGGCAGCGCCGGCAATGGGGCGGCCGTCACACTGACCAATGTGGTCACTGGTCGTACGGCGGGGCGCTTGACGCTTGTTCAGTCCGCGACCGGCGGCAACGGTGGCGCTTCGTATAAGAACGGGATTACCGGTGTTGGTGGCGCGGCATCGTCCATCCTCAATCTAACAGACGCCGTTGCTTCAGGTCTGACCGTTCAACTGACTGCCGTCGGCGGCAACGGTGGTAGCGGCGACTACAACACCAACGCGGTTGGTGTCGACGGCGCGACTGGAACGGTTGGCGGTTCGATCGCATCGAATGGTCCGGTCAGTCTCACCGGTGCTGCTACCGGCGGCGTAGGCGGCGGCAGCGGCTTACTGGCCGCCGACGGTGGGGCGGGAGTTGTCAGCGGACTCTTCGGAGAAAGTCTCGACAATAACAGCGTTTCGGTCACCGCTACGCAAACCGGCGGCGCCGGCGGCTACATCAGCTCGGACACTACGCTCAGCGGCGCGGGCAACGGAGCCGATTCCGTCATGAACAACGCCGTCGACGGCAAGACGAACGGAGCGCTTGCGCTCAGTCAGACGGCCATTGGCGGGGCCGCCGGCAATGATCCATATGCCACGGCGCGAGCCGGCCGGGCGGAAAGCCGGCTGACCAAATCTTCCGCGTCTTCTTCGCTCACCCTCACATCGCGCACCACGGGCGGCAAAGCTGCCGGCAGCGGCAATGCGCTGGTCAGCGGCGTGGGCGGGTATGCGCAGTCGTTCGTCGACGGCACGACGTCAGCGGGCACGGCGACGTCGAACTCGACCGCGACCGGCGGCGACGGGGGTTACGGCGGCGGGAGCATCGGCTACGGCGGAACGGCCGGTCCTGGCGGCACGGCCGACGCCTATTCCGGCGCAGCCGGCAGCACCGCAACGGCAAACGCCACAGCGACCGGTGGTGTGGGTGGTACGCTCTATTCCTTCCACTCCCCGAGCACGTTCACCGGCAACGGCGGTCTGGCCAGTGCAAAGGCAGTCGCTGTCAGTTCCATCGGCGTCGCGTCAGCGACGGCTAATTCAATCGGCGGTGCCGGCGGTCTGCAAGGGCAAAGCAGCAATGATATGGCCAGTGGCGGACTCGGCGGGAACGCCGCTGGGTCGGCCTCTTCGACGGGCATCACCGGTGCGACGACAACGGTGAGTGTGACCGGTGGTCGCGGCGGTATTACCCAAGGCGCGGCCTCCACCGGCGGCCATGGCGGCAGTGCCAATATCTCCGCGACTTCCTCCAAGACGACCAGCGGCAATGCTTTGGTGAATGCCACCGCAACCGGCGGCAGCGGCGGAACGGTCTATAGCAATGGTGGCGCGGGCAATGGCGGAACTGCCACGGCCAGCGGCATTTCCGTTTCCTCGACCAACGGCAATGCGACGGCCAACCTCCTGGCCATCGGTGGGGCGGGGGCGACCGGCACGACCGCCAGTTCCACCGGCGGCAGCACCGTGCTCAAAACCGCGATCAGCGGACAGGCGCCGGCGGGCATCCTGACCTTCAAGCAGGAGGCCAGAGGCGGCGCGGGCACCATCGGCGGATCCGCTCAGTCCGAATGGTCGATGGACAATATCACAGCCAACACGTTCAATCTGACGACCATTGCCACCGCCGGCGCCGGCTCCGGGGCGGCCGGGGCGATTTCTCACATCAGTCTCGCGCAAACTGGTGCGGTGGTTAATCTCTCGGCCCAATCAAAGGCCTTTGCCGCTGGCGTCGCTGAGTCGCGCGCCACCGGGTGGGGCGCTTCGGGCTCGGTGTCGGCGCAAAGCATTTGGCAGGCCTCCGCCAGCAACGCGCGATCCATCAGTACGACCGGTAGCGTGGATGCCACGCCTGGTCTTCGGCATGGCGTGGCAACCTACGCCGGGTCAAGCCTCTTCGCACCGGCCGCGGCGACAACCGACTTGACCACGCACGCCACGGCGCTGAGCGGCACCGAAGACTTGTCCACGCAACTGGCGGACAATCCCGGAACTGCGTCCACAACAGGTGCCCGGCTTGGATTGTTCGATGCGTCGGTCCTTGGTTACTCCACTGCCAACGTTCTGAACGGTCAGTTTTCCAGCACGCTGTCGCTGAACAGTGCGGCGGCGAATCCGTACGTGAACTTGAGTCTATTCGACGGGACCATGTCGAGCGGCGGTGCCCTCACGCTGACGGCGTCAGTTCCGTCCGGCGCGTCCTTCACCGTCACGGCCAGCAACCCCGCCGAGGTGACGGCCCTGATGCGTGACAACGTGACAGCGCTCAAGCTGGCAGCGACCGACACCACGCTGACCCTCTCCGGCACCTACAACCGCACGGACCCGAACACTTCGATCGGCTTAAACTGGCTTGTAACCCAGACCAACACCGCCGCCGCTAATGCTCGCTATTTCACTGGAAGCCAGGACGCGGTGCTCAGCACGGCGACTAACGGCGCGACGAATTTTGCCACGGGCGCTTCTGGCAACATCAACGCGGGCGTCCCCACGGCAAATTCTGACGTTTTCTTTTCGGCCGATGCCAATGTCCGTACCGACCGTTTCAACACGGTGCTCGGAACCAACCTGACCGTTAACAGCGTCACCTTCGGCACGGGCCGGAACGCCGTCGCCGGCTTCACGCTCGGCGGAGCGAATACGCTGACGATCATGGCAAAGGCCGGTCAGTATACTTCGGGCAGCGGCATCGTTATGAACGCGGGCTCGGCGGCGAACACGATCAACGCAAATGTTGCAATCGCTTCGTCCCAATCTTGGACTAACAATTCAACTAGCGCATTGAACGTGAACGGTGCGATCAACTTTAGCGCGTATCAGCTCACCGTTGCTGGCCCAGGGGAAACACGACTCGCTGGGCCGTTCAGCGGAACGGGCGGCCTAGTCAAAATCGGCGGGGGATCATTGAGCCTGGGCGCACTTGCGGCGAATGGCATTCTTTCCGGAGGCAGCGGCCTGGACGTCCGAACGGGGACAGTCGTCT
>JAQGHK010000629.1 GCA_028288875.1 Phycisphaerales bacterium
GGCTTGAGGGGAAGAAGCGGCGGTCGGACGTTAAGAAGAATCGCGGCAGCGCGTCGCACGATTAGAAGGACGTAAATCCCTTGAACGGAGCGGGTCGCGTCACCAAAAAAAGCTCACTCCGTTCACGGCTGAAGATTCAGCGGTGAACGAAGTGAGCGATGGGGTTCATATAGCGATGCTAGGACTGATCATGCGACTGGCCACAGCGACTGGCCGCTGACAGGCCTTAGGCCGTTCGATCAGTCGTCTTCGTCGAAGTCTTCTTCGTCTTCGTCATCGTCCTCGAAGTCATCCTCGTCCTCGAGGAATTCCTCGTCTTCGTCATCGTCGTCATCATCATCATCGTCGTCGTCATCATCTTCGTCATCGAGGTCGTCTTCTTCGTCTTCCTCGAACTCGTCGTCTTCTTCCTCTTCGGCGTCGTCGTCGACGGCTTCATCGCCGTCGGCGGCGTCTTCGACTTCGTCCTCGTCATCGCCGCCGCGCTTGGCGCCTTCGGGGATGATGGGGTCGGACGACGGCAGGCCCAGGAGGCCGGCCAGGGAGAACGCCTCGTCGTGCGGCGTGTTGAACAGGGCCAGTGATTCGATCAAGTCGCTCATGATTATTTCCGCTCCGATTATCCGCCGCGCACACACGCGGCACCTTCAACTTGTCCCCCGGCACGATATTGGGCGGACGCGCGGTATTGAAGCCGCTCGGCCGGCCAAGTCAAGCGCCAGGGGCCAGTTACTTTACGTCGATTACTCGGCAAGGCGGCAGCGCGTCAAGGAAGCTGCGCCCGTATCGCTTCGTCCGTACGCGGTGATCGAGGATCGCAACGATGCCCGTATCGCTCCGCGAGCGTATCAATCGGCCGAATCCCTGCTTCAACTTGATCACTGCCTCGGGAACGGACAAATCCATGAACGGATTGCCGCCATGCCGGCGGATGGCTTCAAGTTTTGCTTCGGTCAGCGGCTCGTCCGGAACCGCAAAAGGAAGCTTCACAATGATCACGTTTCGCAGTTTTTCCCCGCGGACATCGATGCCTTGCCAAAAAGACCCAGTGCCAAAAAGCACGGCATTTTCCTGCGAGCGGAACTGGTCGAGCATTGCCCCGCGAGGCATCCCATAGCCTTGAACGAGAAGCGGATAGCCGCGCGCGTCGATGCGCTGTTTCAAAAGGTTCGCCGCGTCGGCCAGCATTTTATGGCTGGTGAAAAGGACGAATGCGCCGCCGCTGGTGTGATCCAGATATTTAAGAATTTTTTCACAGGCGGCGGGCAGAAACCGGATCTGATCGGACGGATCAGGCAGGTCGTGCTCGATATAGAGCGTGGCCTGGTTGGCATAATCAAACGGGCTGCCGAGCTGCAGCGTGTCGCCGGCATCGAGGCCGAGACGGCGGCGGATGAAGTCGAAGGCGGTCGACGATTTGGTCGCGGCCGACTTGCCGGCGATGCTGGCGGTGATCGCATCGATCGGCACGCCGCGGCGGGGCGGTGGCGGCTCGGTCGCGGCCGTTGCCAGCGTGGCGCTCGTCAGGATGACGCTCTTGCACTTGCTGAACAGTTCACGCCGCAGGCCTTCAGCCACATCGATCGGCGCGGCATGCAGGCTCACCCGGCGCGGCGTCCGCTTGGCGATTTCGAACCAGTAAACGCAGTCCAGCACCGATTGCGCGATGATCGCCCCGATCGTGTCCGCCAGGCCGCTGATGCGCGAGGTAAGCGACACCAGTTCGCTGATCTCCTCTTCGTCCTTCACGGAGGCGGTGAGGGCCTTCATGTGCTTGACCAGGTCGTTCAGCGCGGGCGAGAGCGGGTTTTCGACTACGTTCGGCTCGTGCACCCGGCCGTTGCCGCGGCCGTGATTATCCTGCCAGAAGACGATCGAATCGAAGAAGGTCGTGACGATGTCGTCCAGGGTCACGATGCTGCGGATGGCATCGTTGGCGGCCGCCCCATGCGTGCTGAGCACGCCGCGGCCCTTGCGCAGGTCGAACAGCGTGCGCAGTTGATAGCGAACGGTGGCTTCGGTCACCTTCAGCCCGAAGTGCTGGCCGGCGACATCTTCGATGGTGTGGGCTTCGTCGAAAATCACCGCGTCGTATTTGGGCAGATACTGCACGCCGGCCATGCGGAGGGCGAGGTCGCTGAAGAACAGCGCGTGGTTCACGATCAGCAGTTGCCCGCCCTGCATGCGGCGCTTGGCGGCCTGCCAGTGGCAGGTGCCGTAGTGCCGGCACTTTTTCCCCATGCAGTTGCCGGCCTCTGCGTTCACTTTTTCCCACACGCCGGGTTCGGGCTGAACGGGAAGCGAAGACAGCGAGCCGTCGCCAGTCTTTTCCGCCCAGTCGGCGATTTGCGTGAGCTGCTCGAACTGCACGTCGCGGTCGAACAGATAATGCTGCCGGGCAATGGCCTGATCCATCCGGCGGCGGCAGAGGTAATTGCCGCGGCCTTTCACCAGCACGGCGCTGAATTCATCGCCGTATACGCTTTGCAGCAGGGGAATATCTTTCTGCATCAGCTGCTCCTGCAGGCTGATGGTGTGCGTGCTGATGACCACGCGTTTCTTCTGCTTCACGGCCAAGTCGATCGCGGGCAGCAGGTAGGCGAACGATTTGCCGACGCCCGTGCCGGCCTCCACCAGCAGATGCCGTTCGCCGTTCAAAGCCGCCTCGACGGCGTGGGCCATCTCAAGCTGCTCAGGGCGCGGCTCGTACTGGTCGCCAAGGCGCCGCGCGATGGCGCCGCCGGGGCCGAGAATAGGATCGATCGAACTCACGTGGCCGCAGTGTATCGCACCGACCCGATCCCGAACATTGTTAACAGTTGTCCAACCTCCAAGGCCGCACTACACTGCGGGATTGCAACCGCTTTTGAGACGTTCAGGAGTTTGAGATGGCCCATATTATTGCACAGCCCTGCATCGGCACGAAGGACACCGCCTGCGTCGCGGTGTGCCCGGTCGACTGCATTCACCCGACCAAAGACAACCCCAGCTTCGCCGACGCCGACATGCTGTATATCGATCCTGATACATGCATCGATTGCGGCCTGTGCGTGGATGAGTGCCCGGTTAACGCCATCTTCCCGCAAGAGGATTTGCCGGCAGAATGGGAAGAATTCATCGAAAAGAACGCCGCCTACTTCAAAAAATAATCGCTAGCCGACTAAGCCGCCCGGCCTGCATGCGGGCGGTTTTTTATGCGCTGGATTGATACCCCCTGGGGGTATATGATGGAGGTATGGACCAGGACCTTCGAGAGAAGACGTCGAAGCGGCTCGGCCGGATCGCTGGGCAGGTGACGGGGCTGCAGAAGATGGTCGAGGAAGACCGTTACTGCATTGACGTGCTGACGCAGATCGCCGCCGTGCGGTCGGCTTTGCATGCCGTCGGCGTCGAAGTTTTGGCCGGTCATGTGCGGCACTGCGTCGCAGGCAAGGCCGAGGGCGGGCACGGCAATATCGATACCAACGGCTTAATCGAAGAATTGAAAGAGTCGCTTTCGCGTTTCGCCAAGTAAGCGATTTAGAACTGAGTGATGGCATGAACGCTTCGTCAACCCCAACTTCTTCGCCAGCCGCATCCGACGCGTGCCCGACGACGAATGCGAATTTCAATGTCAGTGGGATGGACTGCGCCTCCTGCGTCGCCCACGTCACTAAAGCGATCAGCAAAGTGCCCGGCGTGCGCGACGTGGCGGTGAATCTGGCGCTTGGCCGGGCGGCGGTGACGTATGACAACGTCGTCGAGCCCGCGACCATTGCCGCCGCGGCCACTGAGGCTGGCTATCCCACGCAACCCGCGGCC
>JAQGHK010000630.1 GCA_028288875.1 Phycisphaerales bacterium
TAAGATGATTGTTGATCGGCCGTGGCTCTTACCGCATGGTGATCGATATGACCCGTTTAGACGCGAAGCGATGGGCGTGGCTTCTGATGGCCGCCAGCGGCTGCGCGACGCAAAAGCCCGCCCCCGCGCCTCCCGTACTGACTTTGCAGACATCGCGTTCCATCGGCTCGCCACTGGCGACGGCGGCACCTGCAACGGGCGAGGCCATCGCCAGCGACGATCTGATCGGCCTTGAGATCAAATGGGTCGCCGTGCAGCGATCGGGTGAGGACGGGCTGACGCCGCTGGACGCCGTGGCGACGCTAACCAGCGCGCCGTTGGGCGGCGGCGCAGTCATGCCCAACGGCGAGGCGACGCGCTCGGCAAAATTCGGCGGCGGCATCGCGGCCCGTGACTGGTTTGACCGTGCATCCGGAGGCTCACGCGCCAGCGCCGCCGCCGCCGAACTCGGCCACCAGACCGGCTGGATCGCCCCGGGCACCACCGTCCGCTTCGTCGGCCAAACGCCTGCGCCGCAGCGCGCGGTGTCGATCTCCGTCTATCGTTTGCCCACGCCGCTCACCAAGGGGACGCCCGCAACAGCAGCAGCCACGGAGCCGTCCACTGAACCATCAACGGCCCCCTCCACCGCGCCCACCGCTGCGGCAGGTGTGGCGACGTTCGCGATCTCTTTCGCCGCCGCCAGCACGCAGTCCACCGATTCGTCGGCCCCGGAGACCGCGTACGTCGAACGCCAACCGCTGGCCGAGAACACGCCGTACCTGCTGGTCGTCCCCTGGCGCGGCGCCGGCCCTTGGACGGCGATCGCCGCGTACATCAGCGTCCTGCCCGCCTCCACCGCCGACCCAGAAACGATTGCCACCTGGCGGTCAGCCAACATGGCCGGCAGCGCCACCGCGCCGAGCACGCAGCCGGTGGAACAAATTAATCTACGCCGCGCCCTCGACGCCTTGGCCACCGGCGGGGATCCGCGCGCGGCGCTGATCTATCTCGCCGCCGCCACCAATGCGCGCATCGCCGGCGACGTGGCGCTGGTCGCCGATGCATCGCTGCTCGGCAAAATGCGCGACGCCGTCAAAGACACGCCCGCCACGTCGCCGGAAACGGTCGGCTGGGCGCTCGATCGCACCGCGCTCCTCACTCTTGCCGACGCCGGCGGCAAAGCGCCGCTGCCGCCGGAAATGGTCGCCGCGCTGGCCGTCTACACCGGCGAAGTCGGCCGGCACCCGGACACGCTGGCGGAAATTACCAACGCCGTCGGCAATGCCGCTGATCTGCAAGCCCGCCTCATCGGCGAGAATTTCATCGCGCTCGAAGACAACGCCGCATCCGCCCGCGTTCGCGCTTTCGATTGGCTAAAGACTCAAGGCAAAGCCCCCGCCGATTACGACCCGCTCGGCCCCGTGCGTGCCCGCCGGGCCGCCATCAATAAAGCCATCGCCGCACCCGGAGCCACGCCGTGACCGAAACCACCGAACCCACACCGTCACAGCCCGACCCCAAGGCGACTCCAGAAGCCAAGCCCCAAAAGGCCAAGCGGCCTCGCCGCACCTGGAAGCAGCGCTTCAAGATCCTCGTGCTGATCCTCCTGATCGGCGTCTGCATTTTCCGCATCGCGCTCAACGTTCTGCTGCCCACGGTGATCGACAAAGTTGCCGGCATGTTCGGCCTGCAGGTCGGCTACCAGCGGCTGAACCTCGGTCTGCTCGGCGGAACGGCGCATATCTGGGGCCTGCACGTAGTCCCGAGCGAAGGCGGCGACCCGATCGCCGTTTGCGACTACATCGAAGGCAACCTCTCTCCCTTCGAGCTGCTGCGCGGCCGGCTCGTCGTCTACCGCGCGGAAGTCGATGGCGTGGCCCTCACCGTCGAGCGCGCCGCCGACGGCAGCATTCCGCTCCTTCAAAAATTCGCCGCCGCGCAATCCAAATCGGCCGCACCGGTCGTAGCCACCAAGCCCACCGGCCCCGCCAAACCGATGAGCCTCGACGCCCCGTTGCGCATCGATGCCATCCGCCTTTCGCACGTCACGGCCAAGCTGCGCGACCGCAGCGTTACGCCAATGTTCGAAGCCACCGTCCGCACCAGCGTGCGCGTCAGTGACGTTGGCCTGGACAATTCGCCGGCGAAGTTTGAGCTGGAAGTCGGCGTCGATCCCGTGCTCGATACGCTGCGCGTCACCGGCGAAGCCCGCACCACACCCACCAGCCTTAAGGCCGACGTCCAGTTGCTCCTGCGCGGCCTGCACCCCAAGGCCGCCGCCGGCTACCTCACGCCGCTTGGCCTGCGCCCCGTCGCTAATTTCATGACGATGCAGGCCAATGCCTCGATCACCGCCGAGACGATTCCGAACTCGGCGGACTTCAAAGCCTCCATCGCCGTCGACCACGTCACCGCCGTCGCCGACGGCCAGCAGTGGGCCTCGCTAAGCATCCTCACGCTCGACGCGAAGAAGGCCAGCACCGCCGGCATCGAACTCGGCACGCTCGCCATCGCCGACGGTTTCGCCGCCGCCAAGCGCACCGCCGATGGCCACCTTCAAATGGCCGGCATCGAGCTCGCCCCCGTCGCCGCGGCCACCACGCCGCCGCCCGCCACGCAGCCTGTTGCGCCCGCTGTCACCATCGCCAGCGGCTCGGCATTTCACGCGTCCCTCGATGTTCTGGACCTCAAGCGCCTTCAGGCGAACGTGACCGATGAGGCCGTCAGCCCCGCCGCCGCGTTCGTCGCCCGGCTTGATTCGCTGAGCGTTAAAGGCGTCGATACCGCCTCCACCGCTACCGTGCCGATCAGCCTCAGCGCCGCATTACCCGGCATCGTGAACGCCGTCACCGTCACCGGCCAAGCCACGCCTTTTGCCGCGACCAAGACGCTCACCCTCGCCGTCCGCGCCACCGGCGTGAAGCCTGACGTGCTGAAGCCCTACATGGAACGCTTCGGCTTGGCCTCGCAACTAACCGACGGCCATTTCGCGGCCGACATCGCCGCGAGCGTTACGCCCGGCGAGGATGGCTCGATCACCGCCGACGCCGGCGCGACCGACGTCCTCTTCACCGACGGCGACCGATCGCTGATCGAAATGAAGACCGCCAAACTCGCCGGCGTTTCTTACGCCGGCAAGACCGGCGCGATCGGCGTGAAGTCGATCGAACTCAGCGGCCCTGCCCTGGCCGTCTCGCGCGAGGCCGACGGGCACATCGCTTCGTCCGGCTTCACCTTCATGCCGCCGCCGGCCGCGCCGGCGCAGGTAAGCGTTAAGACCGATGCCCCTTCCCCGACCGCATCCACCGGCGCACCGACCACCGCGCCGGCCATGGCCGTTGCAGTCACCGACACCAAGTCCGGGACGCTGCTGCTGCCGCGCATCGAGATCGGTAAAATTGCCTGGTCCGGCGTTCAGCTCACGCTCGCCGACAACGCCGCCGCCCCGCCCACGCAGATGGTCATTAAAGACGCCGGCGTGGAACTGACCGATCTGCTGATCGATCTGGGCGCCACCGACAAGCAAAAGCCCGGCACGTTCCGCGCCTGGATCAGCGCCCCGGGCTTGGCGAACAACCTGTCGGCTACTGGTGGCTTCACGCCGTCGCCCGGTAGCTTCGCCTTGGACGCCGCGATCGCTGGCGACGGCCTGAGCGGCGCACCGATCGCCGCTTACGTTCGCGGCCTTGGCATTGAGCCGACTCTCGCCGACGGCCGCGTCAATGCCCGCCTCACCGCCACCCTCACGCAAACGGCCGGCCCCGGAGACGGTACGCTCGCCGCCGATGTTGACCTGACCGACGTCACCTATGCCGACGGCGACACCGAACTCGCCGGCCTCGACGCTCTGCACGTGCGCGGCATCACGCCGAGCATGGTCGCTGCCGACGCCAATTCCGGCGCTGCCGTGATGCGCCTCGACATCGCCGACCTGGCGATTCAGCGTCCCCGCGCCCGCGTCGCCCGTGAAGCCGGCGGTGCCCTCCGCGCCGGCGGCATCCGCCTCGTCGCCGTCGCGCCGAGCACGCAGCCCGCCGGGCCGGCGTCGGCCCCGGTCAAACAAGTCGCCGCCACGCAACCGGCCAACACCGCACCGGTCGTCATGCTTCAGGCCCCTCCCGTCCAACTCGGCTTGAAAAAGCTGCGCGTCGACGACGCCACGCTCGATTGGGCCGACGCCGCCGCTCCGAATGGCCCGGCCGCCATTCACTTCGTCGGCGGCGTCGCGCTCGATGATTTTGACGTCAGCCCCGCCGGCAAGCCCGCAACGCTGCACGCGACCGCCAAGGTCGACGGCGCACTGAAAAGCGCCACGGTCGACGGCACGATCACGCCGTCGCCGATCGCGCCGGCCATCGATATTAAAGTTAGCGCCGACGGCCTGGCCGTCGGGCCGCTGGCGTCGTACCTGCCGCCGACGATCCAGTCGTCG
>JAQGHK010000636.1 GCA_028288875.1 Phycisphaerales bacterium
GCGTGATGGCGACTGGTCTCCGCCGTCCTTGGTCGACCGCCGCCGACTGGCTGAAGAATCGCCCCGCCGCGAGAGCGGCCCCTCGCGATATCTTGCTGGTGCTGCCCGAGATCAGCGATCCGCTCAATCTTGGCGCAATCTTGCGGAACGCGGCGGCTTTCGGCGTCGGCGGCGTGCTGATCGGGCCGAACTCCCGCGATGTACTCACCCGGCAAACCATCCGCACCTCCATGGGCACGATCTTCACCTTGCCGCTGGCCCGCAGCCTAGACTTGGCGGCAGACCTCGCGCACCTTCGCGCGAACGGCTATCAATCCTGGGCCACGGTGCTGGACGACTCAGCCGACGTGCCGAGCGAGATCGCCCTGCCGGATCGCCTCGCCCTGCTCCTTGGCAATGAGGGGCCGGGCCTGCCGGAGGACCTTGTCGCCGCCGCCGATCGCCGGGTGACGATTCCCATGCACAATGGCACGGACAGCCTGAACGTGGCGGCGGCGTCGGCAGTGTTCCTCTATGCCGTTATCGTTGAGGGCAGCCGTTGAAGGCCATGCCATTTACCCTCGTCGCCGTTCTGATACATTGGCACGCTTCCATTGAAAGGACTGCTTCTCGTGATCAAATCGCGCAACCTCATCGCTCTGGCCGCCCTCCTGTTCGTCGCCGCTCCGGCGATGGCCGAACTGAAAGTCGGCGTCGCCAACCCGATCAAGATTCTGAACGAACTGGCCGAAACCAAAGACGTCAACAAGGCCATGGAAGGCGAGCAAGCCAACTTCAAGAGCCAAGCCGGCGAACGCGAGCAGAAGCTTAAAACCCTCAAGGCCGATCGCGACGCGCTCAAGCCCGACGCCCCCCAGTGGGCCGACCTGAACAAGCAGCTCGTCCAGCAGCAGGCCGAGGCGCAAGCCTGGGCCCAGCAGACGCAGGCCGAACTCCAGCGGAAGTTCCGCGACCAGGCCGCCCGCATGCACGACAAGATCGACGCCGCCCTGAAGGAAGTCGCCAAGGCCAAGCAGATCGACCTGATCCTGGCCGACCAGAAGCCGGAAGTCACCGCCGACCAGATGGCCACCATGAATCCGCAGCAGGTCATGGGCATCCTCTTCGGCCGCAACATCCTGTACTCCGCCGACAGCCTCGATCTGACGCAGGAAACCATCGCCCGCCTCGACGCGGCCTACAAGGCCAAGTGAGCTCGCTCGCCGCTAACGGCTGGCAGCTAGCGGCTGAATCCAATCGTCTTTAGCCGCCAGCTGCTAACAGTCAGCTGGCGGCTTTATTTATGCATACGCTTCAACAATTAGCAGACCTGCTCGGCGTCCCATGCCCGGCCGGCGCGACCAAAGAACTGGCGACCGTCAGCTCCCTGATCGACGCCACGCCATCGGATCTGTCCGTGCTGACCTCGGACAAGTACGTCCGTGAGTACAAGAAAACGCACGCCGGCGCCGTGCTGGCCAGCAAGAAGGTGAAGTTCTCCGTTCGGCCGGACGTGCCGGTGCTGACGGTCGACGATGCCGAGCTGGCGCTGGTGAAGGTGCTGGAAGTGATGGCCCCGCCGATCCCACATCCGGCGGAAGGCATTCATCCATCGGCCGTGATCGATCCATCGGCCACGGTCGGCGCGAACCCGCACATCGGCCCGCACGTGGTCGTCGGCGCGGGCGTCAAAATCGGCAACAACGTCCGCCTGCACCCGGGCGTCGTCATCGGCGATGACAGCACGCTTGGCGACGACTGCACGCTGTTCGCCAATGTCGTTCTCCGCGAGCGCATCACGCTCGGCAGCCGGGTGATGATCCACGCCGGCGCGATCCTCGGCACCGACGGCTTCGGCTATCGCTGGGACGGCTCCAAGCACGCCAAGGTGCCACAGATCGGCACGGTGGTGGTCGAAGACGATGTGGAGATCGGCTCGAACACCTGTATCGACCGCGCGAAGTTCAACGAAACGCGCATCGGTAAGGGCACCAAGATCGATAACCTGGTTCAGCTCGGCCACAACGTCCGCGTCGGCATGCACGCCATCCTGTGCGGCCAAGTCGGCATCGCCGGCACGGTGACGGTCGGCAACGGCGTCGTCCTCGGCGGGGCCAGCGTGGTGCGGGATCACGTCCACATCGGCGACGGCGTCATGGCCGCGGGCCATAGCGTGATCGCGGATGACGTGGAGCCGAAGATGATCATCAGCGGCATGCCCGCCATTGCCCACCGGCAGAACCTGCGGGAACAGGGCGCCATTCGCCGTCTGCCGGAGTTGATGGTGGAACTACGGAAGGTGCAGGAACTGATCGAGAAGTATCGTAAAGCCGGTCTGATTCAGGAGTAAGCTTCTTTTCAGGTTCCCCGTACCGCTGGGGATAAGGCGCAGACTTGCCCGATTTGCCGGATCGATCTACGCTATCGGACCAATCCTTATGTCCATTGCCGCCCAGGAATCGCCGTCGTCTGAATCCAAGCCCGCCCTGCGTCACACGCTGGGCTTCGAGCAGCCCTTGGCCAAGCTGGAACAGCAGATTTCGGAACTGGAAGGCCTGCAAGCCACCAAGCAGCTGGACTACACCGCCGAGATCCGGCAGCTTCGTGATAATTACACCTCGCTGCTCAAGAAGACTTACGACAACCTGAGCGCCTGGGAAACCGTGCAGGTGGCCCGCCACCCGCAGCGGCCGCAGTTCCGGGATTACGTGGAAATGTGCTGCCGCGAGTTCCGCGAAATCCACGGCGACCGCCGCTTCGCCGACGACAAAGCCATCGTCTGCGGCCTCGCCCGCCTTGGCGGCCAGAAGGTGATGCTCATCGGGCATCACAAGGGCCGCGACACGAAGGAAAAGATCGCCTGCAACTTCGGCTGTGCCCATCCCGAAGGCTATCGCAAAGCCCTCCGGGCCATGAAGCTGGCGGAGAAGTTCAATCTGCCGGTCATCACGCTCGTCGATACCGCCGGTGCTTATCCGGGCCTGGGCAGTGAGGAGCGCGGCGTCGCCGAGGCGATCGCCGTCAACATGATGGAAATGAGCCGGCTGCGCACGCCGATCATCAGCATCATCACCGGTGAAGGCGGCTCCGGCGGCGCGATTGGCTTGGCCGTCGCCGACCGCGTCAGCATGCTGGAACACGCCTGGTACAGCGTCATCAGCCCCGAAGGCTGCTCGGGCATTCTCTGGAAAGGCAGCGAAAACGCCGCCGCAGCAGCCGCCGCGCTCAAGCTCACCAGCCGCGACCTCAAGCAGCTCGGCATTATCGACAACATTATCCCCGAGCCCCTCGGCGGTGCCCACCGCGATCCGCACACGGCCGCTCACACGCTCGATCAGTACGTGATGAAAACCCTCCGCGAACTGCGGCGGTTCAAGATCGAAAACCTCCTCGAACGCCGCTACGAGAAATTCCGCGAGATGGGCCAGTATCAGGAAAAGACCGCCCGCGCGTCGAAGGCCAGCTGATCCCGCCGCGCACGGTCAACGCACCACGCGTAGCCGGTGAGCATGCTCGCCGTCTTGTGGATCAAAGCCCGCTCCGTGTATCGCGCCGCTTCCCGAAAACCACTTCGGGTTTACCCTTCTGTAATGTTGGACCGTCCATGCCGTCTATGCCGATGACCACTTAGGTGGTCACGCATGTCTCATCGTAGAACTGAATTCTTCTCCCTCGAACCGCTCGACGCGCGCCAGCACTTTGCCGGCGGCTTCACGGCCTCTTACTTCCCCACGACAACCTTCACCGGAACACCCGTCACGCAGACAGCCACTTCCATCGCCGGCGCGCAATCGCCGCCGAAAGGCATCAGCGCCAAGGCATACTCCGCCCGCTGGACCGGCCAGCTCAACCCCGTCACCACCGGCCGGCATGCGGTATATGTCAGCAGCGAAGGCGGCGTCCGCGTCTGGATCAATGACAAACTCGTCCTGAACAAGCCGGCCGCCCCGGGCGTGATCACGCATTACAAGATGGTCGTCGCCCTGACGGCCGGCGTGCCGGCGACGCTGCAGATTGAATACCGCCACGACAGTGGCAAGCCGTACGTCGGCGTCGCTTATGTCCGCCCTGGCGCGGACAAAGCCGTGCTAACCAACCCGGATATTACGGCACGGGCCGTCAGCCTGAATGATCAGATCGACCACGCCCGCACCTTCGCGGCCGACACGCTGGGCAACACTTATCGCTCCCTGAATCCCAAGAACGGCGCGCCATCGCGATCCGAGCCGGCCAAGCCCGCCTGGTCGATCGTTCCTTTCACCGACTGGACCAGCGGCACCTTCGCCGGCTCCATGTGGGAGCTGAACAAGACCTTCGCCGGCTGGGAAAAGCTCGCGACCACGTGGACCGCCCCGCTGCAGAATGTCCGCGCCGTGGGTGATGCCTTCGACCGCGAATGGGCCGCCTTCAAACCGTTCTATGACGCGGCGACGGATGCCGATTCCAAAGAATTCGCCCGTCAGATTCTCCTCGCCTCGGCCGCCAAGAAAATGACCGCGTGGAACAGCACCGTCCAAGCCTTCCAAACGCCGGAACTGGTCAGCACCAGCGGCAATAAGAAGGCCAACTTCGGCGTGCTGATGGATCAGACCAATGACATGGCCGAGCTGCTGTGGGCGGGCCAGCAGCTCGGCGATCCTACTTATAAGGCGCGTGTTCTCGCCCACATGAACACTGTCGCCCGCACGATGGTCCGCACCGACGGCAGCGTCGTGCAACGCGGCTATTTCTACGCGGCCACCGGCCAATTCATCGTCGGCGAAAACGCGCAGGGCTATTCCAACACCAGCACCTGGTCGCGCGGGCAGGCGTGGGCGATGCGCAGCTTTGCCGATGTCGCCGCCAGCACCGGCGACCCCACGATGCTGGCCGTCGCCAAAAAGGTGGCCGATTATTTCATCAGCCACACCCCGGCCGACGGCGTGCCGTACTGGGATTTTCAGGCGCCCGGCATTCCGCACACATACCGAGATACCAGCGCCGCCGCGATCGCCGCGAGCGCGCTGGTCCGTCTGTCGAATGAAACGACCGGCGCGGACCAAACCAAATATCGCACCGCCGCCGCGAAGATTCTGCATTCACTGCTCGGCCCTTCGTATCTCGCCGAAGGAACGACCGTGAAAGGCATCATGCAGCACGGCGCGGCCCACGTGCCCGCCAATAAGGGCCCGGATGCTTCGCTGATGTTCGGCGACTACTACCTGCTCCAGGCCATGAACGATTACACGTCCGCAGTTTGAACATTTTCTGCTCAGGGAAGGATTACGCATGTCACTGTTTGAATCATTTGAAGGCCGTCGACTGTTCGCCGCCGCCGCTTTTGGCACGTTCATCAAGGGCTTCGGCACCAACGGCGTCGGCACCGCGCCCACGCTCGGCGGGTCGGATAACGGCCACATCGAGGCCTCGCCCGTCAGCGGCGGAAAAACACTCGTCGGCGTTGGTGGCGGACTGACGCGCTTCAACGCCGACGGCACCGTCGATACCACCTTCGGCACGGCCGGCATCACGCTGTTCAAACGGGTCAGCTTCATCGACGACGCAGTGGATAGTTCCGGCAACATCTACGTGCTTGTCACCGCGACGGCCGGCACGCTGGTCCAGCGCTACAGCGCGGCGGGTCGTCTCGATACGAGCTTTGCGACTGGCGGCTCGGCCTTGGTGGAGAGTTCGGCGACATTCACGCCGGTCGCCATCGACGTGCAGAATGATGGAAAAATCGTCGTCGCCGGCGCGGTTTCGCCGGAGAACAATGTCAGTACCACGCGCGTTTATCGCCTGACCACCGGCGGCGCTGCCGACGGCGGGTTCGGTACGGGTGGAAAGCTAGATCTCAAACTCGGTGTCGCCGACCTGCTGCTGCCGAACACCTTCGACACGGTGGCCGACGTCCACGTGCTGGACAGCGGCAAGATCGAAGTCATCGGCGCCAGCAACAACAACGACGGCAGCTTCACCGGCGGCGACGGCGTGGTAGCACTGGCTCGGCTGACCAGCGGCGGAGCGCTCGATTCGTCGTTCGGAACCGGCGGCGTGGCCCGGCGGGCGGCGTTCGATGACGTGTTCATCGACAACGCCAGCGGCGTCATCCGCGACGATGGATCGGCGGTCGTCAGCACCAATCCCATTTCCTCCAACAACGACCAGCGGACGAACTTTGTCGGTTTTTCAACCGCGGGCAAAGTGCTGTTCAACGCTTACGCGCCCTCCACCAGTAGCACCACGCTGCCGATTGATGCGGTCGCGCTCGGCGACGGGCGTGTAGCCTTCACCAATGCCGATGGCCACGTCTGGGAAGTCGGGACGGACGGCACGATCGGCAGTGCCCTTCAGCCGTTGATCAGCGGCGGCGCGAACGCGATCACCACCTCTGCCGACGGCGCCTTGCTGGTGGCCGACGTCAGCAGCCCGAACGTTCGCCTGGCGAAAATCGCGGCAGGCCGTTTAGGCGAGGCGCGGCCGGATAATCTGCCCGCTGCGACCGTCATCGCCACTGCCGCGGACGCGGAGGGCGGGTTCCACATCGCCTTCCTCGACACCGCCAGCAAGACGCTTAAGTACGCCTATCGCAACAGCCAAGGCTACTGGGGCGGCATCCGCACGGTGGACAGCACCGTCGGCGCGGGCGCGGCCATCAGCATCGACACGATTCAGGCCAAAGGTCGCACGAACGTCGCCATCGCTTACTACGACGCGACCAACGGCGATCTGAAGCTCGCCTTCTCCAACACCAACGGCCGGCGCTTCGGGTTCGAGGCGGTCGCCACCAAAGGCAATGTCGGCATCAGCCCGTCTCTGCACTACACAGACAGCGGCGGTTTCGCCGTGTCGTACTACAGCAAGACCACACAGTCGCTTTATTACGCGCTGAACAATGGCACGGGCTGGGCGACCGATCTGGTCGCCACCGGCGGATCGGGCCTGTGGAGCGAGATGCAGTTCGACCCCAGCACCCGCCGCCCCGCCATCGCCTACAGCGGGCCGAAGAATACGGTCATGTACGCCCTGAAGGACAAGACCACCGGCTGGAACAGCATCACGCTGGCCACGACCAAAGCCGGCGCAGCGTTCGTCAACCTAGCCCTGCCGCAATACGCCACGGCCGGCCCCCGCGTCAGCTACTACGACCTGGCCGCCGCCGATCTGGTGTACGCGAATTACTACCGCTACTCGACGCCGCGCAACCAGATCCAGACCGTGGCCGCCCGGGGCAATGTCGGGGCCTACAGCGATATCTTCAATGCCGATTACTCTGGCAGCACCATCGCCTATGCGTGGTCGCGCAGCGCGGATGCCGTGATCGCCTACACGGACGTTGGCATCGGCCTTACGCCGACCGCAACGACGGTCGCAACCGGAGGCGGGCGCAATCTGTCGGTCGCGTTCTCGCAGACCAGTTACACCGTGGCAGGGATTGCTTACACCGACACGGCCAGCGGGCTGACGTTCGTGCGTGGATAAGACCGCCGTGTAGCCGGCGAGCCTGCTCGCCGTTAAATCCGTCATAAACGGAACGACCCCCGCAGGCACATCAGGCCTGCGGGGGTCTTTGTTTTAGTTAAAGATGAATCGTACGTCTTACGAGGAACGAACGTCGATCATCTTCTGATTATGCAGGCACAGCCCGAACAGGATGTGCCGCAAACGGCCCAACGGTTCGGTGGCGACAAACTGGGGCGTAAAGTCGATCGGGAAGCGGGCTTTGAAGTCTCGAAGCTGCTTGGCGACGGTATCGCGATCCATGCTTTGGATGACGCCGTTGAGGGCTTCTACTTCGTCGCAGGAGAGCATGACTTCCCTTTCCGCCCGATTCTAGCCATGCTGCCGTTGCCTGATTCAGGCGAACAGATCCAGCAGCATGCCTTTGGTGATTAGATCGACCTGAGGCCTCACCAGATTAACTTTCATTTGCGACTCCGGGTGGGAAACTGGCGGTAAATGTTTCCACGGCGCGTCAAATGGGCCCGCCGATAACGTTTGGCGCGGTTCTTCCATCGTCCATGCGACAGCTGGCTCGGACGAGGCCAACTTTTCACTGCAAATATTGACACCGCCCGAGCGGTTGTAGGTCGTCAGGCCGATGCCGAAATTGGGCGTCGGGTGAACGACTGCGCGGGGCGCGGGACGTGGCTGGAGCGTCGGCGTGTAGTGCGGCTGCGGACGCGGGCTCAGCTGAGCGAAGGTCGGGCGGCTGGTGCCGAGCGGGCCGTTCTTGGGCAGGTTGGCGTTGATCGCCTTGGTGACGGCACGAACGGCCGCCAAATCAGTCACGGCGAGGAGAAGACTAACAGCTGAGTCGATCGAGCCCATGCCCCAGACTTAGCAGCGACGACGCCAGTGCCACGGACCGCGAAATTCTCCGACAAAACGCGGATGAATGCTTCGGACCAAGGCCGTTTATGCCGGATGATGCCGTGACGCGACAAGCAGAGCGGGCGCCGTGATGCTTTTTCTCTACATGATGTGGTTCAACGGCTTTCTGATCGAACCAGATCGCGGTGCTTCAGTCGGCCGGCCAGCCCGTCGCAATGTGTCCGACCCGGCCCCCATGGGCGCAATGAACGACGGCGACACCGCCAATCGTTTAAGAAAGCAGACATCTGTAGCGCTTTCACGGGTGGCAGCCCGTCGTCGCTTTTTAACGCAGCAAGGGCAAGTTGAGCGCCCAGCTAAAGCGGTCCATCGTCCGAGAATACGCTCGATCGCGTGCCATAACTCTGGTAGAATCGCTTGCCCACTATGTTTCGGGAAGCCCCGGCGGGGTTGAAGTCCATTCGGCACGAAAGTCTTATGAAAACAATCGCTAACGCTGCGCGCCTGGCTGTCGAACAACTTGAAAGCCGCAGGCTCATGACAGCGGCCGTCGGTGGCTGGACGACGATGACGTCTGTTCCCAAAGCGCGCGGTTTGACGTCGGACCTTCGCCTAGCGGACTATCAGCCGCTCACTCTGACGACCGGCACGATCGCCAACACGCTCAGCAAGGTGCCGCTTGAAAACACTAAATACGGCATCGGTCGCGGCGCAAACTCACGGCTGATCTCCATTCCGACACCGGACGGCGGGTTTGAAAAGTTCCGCATAGTTGAATCGTCCATCCTTACCGGCGCGGACGCGACGAAATACAGCAACATCAAAACCTACGCCGGCGTCGGCGTGGACGATCCGTCGGCCAGCATACGCCTGGATCTCACGCCACTGGGCTTTCATGCCCAGGTCCTGACGCTTGGCGGAAACGGCGCGTATTACATTGATCCGCTCTACCGCAGCGGATCAACCGTTTACGCCAGCTACTACGGCAGCGACGCCCGCGCGCACGATGGACAGAAGAATCTGACCAACGATCTGAAAACATTCGGCAAGGCCGCCGCCGCCCGCACCACTGCGGGGACTGCGACAACTGGAACAGCGGCACGGACCAGCGGTACTCAGCTTCGCGTCTACCGCACGGCCGTCGCCACGACTGGCGAGTATTCGGCGTTTTTCGGCGGCACCGCGGCAGCCGCGCTGTCGGCGGTCGTGACGTCGATGAACCGTGTTACCGGCATCTATGAAAGTGAATTGTCGATCAGGCTGACGTTGGTCGCCAACGAATCGATGCTGATTTACACCAACGCCACGACTGACCCCTACGACAACACGAATACCAACGGCATCCTGCTGTCCCAGAACCAGACGACGATCGACAGCAAAATCGGCAGCGCCAACTACGATATCGGCCACGTCTTCTCGACGGCCGGCGGCGGCTTGGCGGGCCTCGGTGTTGTGGGTGTTTCCGGCCAGAAAGCCCAAGGCGAAACTGGCACCAGTTCCCCGACCGCCGATGCGTTCGACGTCGATTACGTCGCCCACGAAATGGGACACCAGTTCGGCGGGAATCATACGTTCAATACCGCGAACGACACCGGCAATCGTAACGCCGGCACCGCCTACGAACCGGGCAGCGGCATCACCATCATGG
>JAQGHK010000648.1 GCA_028288875.1 Phycisphaerales bacterium
CTCTGCACCGCCTCGGCCATCGTGGGATGGATGTAGATCCCGTTGCAGATGGCCGCCAGCGTCGCCCCGCTGTTCATGAGCGTGATGTACGACGCGACCAGTTCCGCCCCGTCTGCCGCGAGAACGGCCGCGCCGAGCAGGCGGTCGTCCGGGTCGGCGATTACCTTGATAAAGCCGTTCGGCTCGCCGGTCTGAACGGCCTTCCCGTTATGGCGGAGTTTGAATTTCTGAACGCGGATCGAATCGCCGTACTGATCTCGGGCTTCGCGTTCGGTCAGACCGACGCGGCCGAGCTCCGGGTCAGTAAAGATCGCGTAGGGCACGATCCGGCCGGCGGTCGTATGTTGGCCGTCCGCAAAGAACTGGTTTTCCAGGATCCGGTGATCGTCCCAAGAGGAATGCGTGAACATCGGCCCGCCGCGGACATCGCCGGCGGCCCAGATGCCCGGCACGTTGCTCGCTAGCCGCTGGTCGACCTTGATGAAGCCTTTCGCGTCTCGCTCCACGCCGACAGTGTCGAGCCCCAGATCGTCGGTATTCGGCCGGCGGCCAGTGGCGAGGAAGAGATCGGTCGCTGTGATCGTTCGGCCGGTATCCGTGGTCAGCGATAACGTGCCGCTGGCATCCCGCGCGACGGCCGTGACGCGCGTTGAAAGATGGAAGGTAATCCCCTCCGCTTCCATCAGCCTCTGAAGTTCCGCGGCCACGTCCTCATCCTCGCGCCGTGCGATCTGCCGGCTCGGTCCGATCACGCAAACTTCGGCCCCCATCGCCCGGTAAAACTGCGCCATCTCCAAGCCGATATAGCTCGCCCCGATGATGGCCAGACGCTTCGGGCAATGGTCGGACGAAAGCCAGTTGCCCGCGTGCAGGTACGGAACGTCGGCCAAGCCGGCGATGTCCGGAATGGCCGTCCGCGTGCCGGTGTCGATTACTACGCGGCGGGCGATTATGGTGCGCTCGCCCACAGTTAGGCGGAAATGATCGCCCTCACGCCCGGCCAGTCGGGCATGGCCATTGAGGATCTTAACGCCTTTTTCGTCGAGGCCTCTCCGCAGACCAGCACGTGAGTCATCCACCATCTTCTGGGCTCTTCGCAGGACGGCCGGGTAATCGACCTCAATGGTGGGAATGCGCAGGCCGAACTCGCTCGCTCGCCGTGCTAAACGGGCGACCCTAGCCGAGGCCAGCACCGCCTTAGTGGGCGTGCAGCCGAAATTGACGCACGAGCCGCCTAGGAATCGTCGTTCCGCTAATGCCACGCGAATTCCCTGCTGGGCGACGAACCGGGCCAGCGGAATCCCGGCTTGACCGGCACCAATGATCAGTGTGTCGTATTCGGCCATAAATTGATTGACCTTCGTTTTGCCACCATCTTCACCTGCCTGCCCAGATCGCCCCAACTGACGCTTAACCGGCACCTTACGAAAAATTGAAACCTGACGCGTTCCGCCCGGCGTACCATTCGGCAATGACGCTCGTCACAGAACCCGATCATTGTACGCACTCCGGCATCGCGGCTTCCGACCGTTTTGCCGCTGTCCGCCGACTGACCACCAAGTTGTGCGACCCGCTGGTGACCGAAGACTACGTCGTTCAATCAATGCCCGATGTGAGCCCGACCAAGTGGCACTTGGCCCACACCAGTTGGTTCTTCGAGACATTCATCCTCAGGCCCCACCTGCCCGGCTATCAGGAATTCGATGCGCACTTCAGTTACTTGTTCAACAGTTATTACGTAACGCTTGGCGATCGACATTGCCGTCAGAATCGTGGCCAACTCAGCCGGCCAACCGTGGAACAGGTGTACGCGTACCGCCGTCATGTGGATAAGCACATGCAGCAACTGCTGACCGCCAGCGAGCAACTGCCCGGAGCCATCGCCCCGCTTCTGGACATCGGCCTGCATCATGAGCAGCAGCATCAGGAATTGATGGTGACGGACGTGAAGCACGTCTTCTGGGTTAACCCAATGCGGCCGGCGTACAAGCCCGCGCCGCCGCGCGAAGGATCGGCCATTACGCCGTTGGCATGGACGTCGCACGCGGAAGGTATCCGGCTGATCGGACATGATGGAAATGGTTTTGCCTTCGACAATGAAAGCCCTCGCCATAAGCAGTACGTCGCGGCGTTTGATCTCTCCGACCGGCTGGTGACGAACGGCGAGTTCAAGCGCTTCATCGACGACGGCGGTTACCAGCGGGCCGAGTTGTGGCTGTCGGCCGGCATCGCCACCGCCAAGGCCGACGACTGGCAGGCCCCGATGTACTGGATAAAGCAAGACGGCGAGTGGCTGAACCACACGCTCGCCGGCATGCGGCCGGTGGCGGACGACGAGCCGGTCTGCCATGTCAGCCTATTTGAGGCCGACGCCTACGCCCGCTGGGCCGGCTGTCGACTGCCGACCGAATTTGAATGGGAAACTGCAGTCGCTGAGAGCGGCGCATCAGCCGCAACCGGCAACTTCGTCGAGACTGAGTCCTTCCATCCGCGGCCGGCCTCGCCCACGGCCACCGGTCCCCAGCAACTGCTCGGCGACGTCTGGGAATGGACCAACAGCGCGTACCTAGGCTACCCCGGCTATCGCCCACCGCCCGGCGCGCTAGGCGAGTACAACGGGAAGTTCATGTGCAACCAGTTCGTTCTGCGCGGCGGCTCGGTGGCCACCAGCAACACGCACATTCGCTCGACCTATCGCAACTTCTTTCCGCCGGACGCTCGGTGGCAGTTCTCCGGCTTCCGCCTCGCGAGGGACGCATGATTCACCCGACGCCCGATCAATTCCATCACTGCGCCGTTACCACCGGCGGCACGGTCACTGAAGCCTCACCCGCGGTCGAACTGCTGGATTTTCATCCTGCCCCCGCCGACGTGCGAGCGGAGGTGATCGCCGGCCTGTCAAAGCCGCAGAAGTCGCTGCCGTGCAAATTCTTCTACGACGAACGCGGTTCCTCCCTGTTTGATGCGATCTGCGAACTGCCGGAGTATTACCCGACCCGCACTGAAAGCCGGATCACGCGCGACAATGCTGATGCGATCGCTAATGCCGTCGGCCCGAACGCGCTGCTCGTCGAGTACGGCAGCGGCAGCAGCCTGAAGACGCGCATCCTGCTCGATCACCTGCACGACCTCGCCGGTTACGTGCCAATCGATATTTCCAAAACGCACCTGATGGCCTCGGCCGAGTCAATCGCCGGGGCCTACCCAGGCTTGCCGGTTAAAGCCGTCTGCGCCGACTACACCCGACCGGTTACGCTGCCAACATTCGATGGCGATCCGAGGTCCGTTGTCGCTTATTTCCCGGGCTCAACCATCGGCAATTTTGAACCCGAGGAAGCGCTCGCCTTCCTCCAATCCGTCCGCAAAACCTGCGGCCCCGGCAGTTCACTGCTGATCGGCGTTGATCTCAAGAAAGACCCCGCCCGCCTGCACGCCGCCTACAACGATGCGGCTGGCGTGACGGCGGCATTCAACCTGAACGTGCTCCGTCACATCAACCGCGAACTCGGTAGCGACTTCAATGAAGACGCCTTCCACCACCATGCGTTCTACAACGTGCCGCTCGGGCGGATGGAAATGCATTTGGTGAGTAAGCGTCGGCAGAGTGTGACGGTTGGCAGCGGGACATTCGATTTCGATGACGGCGAATCGATTCACACCGAAAGCTGTCACAAGTACACCGTTAACTCGTTCAGGCGTTTGGCTTCATCAGCCGGTTACTCGGCGTCAGTGGCGTGGACAGATCCGTCATCGCAGTTCAGCCTTCATCAGCTATCCGCCTGAAGTCTCTTTTGTGCCTGATCAAAGATCGACAACAAAAAAGCCGGGGCCGAATATCGGCCCCGGCTTTTGTTCGAATTCCACTGATTCAAATTAACGGAACGGCGAAACACGCACGTTCTTGAATTCTTCGCGGCCGACAGAAGAGGCGTGCCCGTCGCAGAAAACAATGTTCAGCTTGCCAGCCGGCTTCGCGTAGTTGAAGAAGTTCTGCTGATCGGTCGAACTTATCTGCTTCATGCCGCGGTCGTGACGATCCAGCGGGAAGCGGCCACGCAACCATGAGGTCTGCATGATGCCTTCGAGCGTGCCCCACAGCGTGGGATCGCCGCCATTGAACTGCATGTAGTTGGTCGTGAAGACGAGCGAGTCGGACCGGTCTTGCGAACTGCCTCCGATGTACGGCCGGACGCCGCAGTCGGCGAACAGCATGACGTCGGACGGGCCCTGCACTTTATCAAGCCGGCCATTGCAGCCTGCGCCGATGCGTGCGTCGCTGTAAGCCGACGAAGTGGGACCATGCCAAACGCCAATCTGCGCGTTGTTCTCGAAAACAGCCTGATTTCCGGAGGTCGCGCACACGATGTCCAGATTGATGCCGTAGCTCACCGGCACGTAATCCGTGACAAAAGCGCCTTGATTAGCACCACTGGCGCCCTGGTACTGGAAATTCAAGCCGCCGTAGTATCCGTTCGGCATGCCGCCGGCCCCGTCGCCGTTTTGCCAGCGATCGGCCGGGCAGCGCAGCACGGGCACTTCGGTCAGATTGCCGATGACCTGCGGATTCTTGTTGTTCAGCAAGTACGGCATTAGGGCCGTTACCCAGCTGGCCGGGATCGGGTTGCCAGGGCTGCCGGGCCGTTCCACCCACACCAGTTTTTTGTGACTCGGATCGATCGCCTGGCAGACGGTCGTATCGCTGACCACTTGCAGCGTCCGCCGCTCAGCGTTCTGCATCGTGGCGGCCGTCGCCAGCTGACGGAGGTTCGACAGGTCTTTCACATTATTCGCCGCCGCCCGGGCGCTGTTCAGCGACGGCAGCAGGATCGAAATCAGCAGCGCGATGATGCCGATCACCACGAGCAGTTCGACGAGGGTAAATCCTTGACGCTTTTTCATATCACACCTCTTCGTAAGTTCCGCTAAATAGACAGGTCGGGGTTAGACGTTTAGTTGAGATTCCTCGCCGGGTCCGCCGGGCGAGTAAGGGGATGGCGAGCATCGCCAGGCCCATCGTGGCCGGCTCCGGCACGGTGCGGGCGAAGGCGGTCATTGCCGCCACTTCACTGGCGGTGACGGTCGTGCCAGAGCCAAAGTTGTTCTGAAGTTGAAGGAAGTCGTTGAAGTCGACTTTGCCGTCGCCGGTAAAATCGCCGAAGGCCCAGCCGCCCTGCTGGCCGAAATGGTTTTGGATCGACAGAAAGTCGTTAAAGTCGACCTTGCCGTTCAGATCGGCGTCGCCGTAGTTCGTGCCGAAGACGGTACGGACCAGCACATCGACGTCAGCCTGCGTGACCGCGCCATCGACATTCAGGTCTTCAAACCAGTTATCGCCGGTCTTACCGAGGCGCTGGTACTCGGCGTCGATGTCGTATGCATCGGTACCGAATTGGCCGTTGATGTTGGCACGTCGAAGGATGGTCTGGCGGATGGCGGCTTGGGCGGCCGTCGCGCCCAGCGGCGTGGCCGCACCGAGCGCAAACAGGTCGCGGTTATCAACCAGCCCGTCCGCGTTCACGTCGGCCGACGGATTGAACTCGGCGTTGCGCGTGTACAGGACGTGCTCGAAGCCGTAGCTCGTGCCGGCGATATCGTTCGCGTCCACCGTGCCGTTGTGATCGAGATCGACAAGACCCGCCCCGCGCCCATTAGCCGGCTTCTGGCCGGCGAGGCGCTGGATGTTCTGATTGCCGGTGATTTCAGTGCTGACGATCGTGACCGTGTTGTTGCCCTTCGGGATGCCGAAGAAGCCGGTCTTGAAGATGTCGCGATCGAGCTGATTAGTCGTGCCTTGGCCATTGGCGACCATCGCCTGAATTTGGGCGGCCGTCACCGTGGCGGGCAGGTTCAGGAAGACGCGCACATTCGTAGCCGTCTGATCGTCACTCTTGACCCAGATGTCGTTATCGCCGGCCGAGGTGCCGAAGGGGACGAATTTGTTCACGCTGGATACCGGCTTCAAGCAATCGACGTAAAGCGTTTCCTTGAAGTCGGAATAGACGGCAGGCCCGCCGTCATCACGATGGCGAAACGCACGGACCGTAAGATAGTGATACCCCTCACTTAGACCACTGGTATTAATAGCCTGGGCATAAATACCGTTGCCGTCGGCGGCGGCGTAGCCGGTGTTTTTCGTGCCGGTGAAATTCTCGAAACCGTAGGACACGCCGCCGGGCGTCGTAAAATCAACGTGGCCGTTGCCGTTCACATCGAGGCCGCCATCTAGTTTGACCAAGGCGTTATCGCCGTCGGCATCACGATCGCGAATGCTGCCGAGCAGATTCACGGCCGTCGTGTTCAGCGTGGCGGTAAACGTGTTGCCGGTGACGACACGCAGATCGCTCAGCCGCGTGGTGGCGTTCTGGTAAGACTTTTGATCGCTCGTGCCAGTGAGTGTTGGCGACGGCGTACCGGCGATCGTCTGGCTGACACCGCCGAGGGCCAACGATCCTTGCGGAGCCTGCAGGCCGTACACCAGATAGCCGTGATCGCCGCCGTTGTTCGGCAGGATGCTGACGTTCACGTAGCTCTGCCCGCCCGCACTTTGCACCTGCAGCAATTGCGGCGCGCCGTACTTGGCCCCGTTGCCGGTGAGTTCCACCAAATACGTGCCGGCCGCGAAGTTCGTTTGCAGCGTCTGGTTGTCGTACACGTTGTCCGACCGATTGCTCAGCAGCGTGATCGACTGCTTGTTGCGCTCGAAAGCGTACGACTCTTTGCTGAGCAGGCGCGGGATGAAGTTGCCCTGCCCGTAAACATTGCGGATGTTCACCAGCTTGGTGATCGAATCGCCGTACGCCCCGCCGAGCGCGTCCGCCCGGCCGCTCTTGGGGAAGTCGCGGCCGTTGCCGAACTGCTTGGCGTTGTCGTAGATGATTGTGTTGCCTGGCGTCATCAGCGTGTAGGCGTAGCTGACATTGGACAGGTCACACAGGCCGTCATCGTGACTGCCGGCGAACTTCACGCCGATGCTGCCGTTCATCAGGCCGTCGTCGGCGTAGTCGAGGCTCGCGCCGCTGATGTTCCGCCAATCATTGCCGAGGCCGTTGCTGCTGAGATTGCTTTTGAGGGCAAAAAACAGCGGGAAATCCAGCGTATCGCGATTGCCGCCGATGCGGCCGGGATCGGCCGGGTTGATGTCTTTGCGGATCAGGCTCTGCAGGTAGGCCTTGTTGCTATCGTACGCTTCGCCCCAGGCGAACACGTTCTTCTGGCTGCCATCGAGCAGCGTGCGCTGGCTGGCGCGGTAGACGGCCCGGTCGAAGTAATTCAGGACGAACGGGTCCATGTTCTTCGTCGCGTCCAGACGGAATGCATCGACGCCGAGCGCCTGCACCAGCCATTGCGTGTTGCGCATCAGATAGCCGAGCGCATTTTCCGGAACGGCCACGCCGGCCG